>SHZU01000008.1 GCA_009692115.1 Gemmatimonadota bacterium
CGCCTCGAATTGGCCGGGCTGGCGATTGTGGTCGCCCTGACCGCCCTCGTATGGGTCATTCTCGAATTGGGCCCCGGGTGGCCCAAGCCGGCCGTGATCGGCGGCTTGAATGGGCCTCACGGCCCTGATCTCGGTGAGCCTGGTCGAGCCCTGGCAAGTTCCACTCTCGGATGACCCGCTCCGGCGCAACGATCTGGCCCATGAGATCGGCCATCACGTGCAGACGTTGCTTGGCGTCGAGGGCAAGGTTCGCCAGCTCCAACAGTCAGATCCGGGCGCTGCCAACCAGGCCCAGGTCTCGATGGATTTGTGGGCCGATTGCCTGGCGGGTGTCTGGGGACAAGAGACCGCCGCCATGGGCATTCTCGAACCGGGTGATGTGGACGAAGGACTCGCCGCGGGGTCAGCCGTCGGCGACGATCGGATTCAGAAGCAGGCGCAGGGGTACGTGAATCCCGAAAGCTTTACCCACGGATCCTCGGAGCAGCGCGCCCGGTGGTTCATCCGCGGCTTCAAGTCGGGGCGGGTCGAAGATTGCGACACCTTCGGCTCGCGGTGAGCCTCAGGACGAGCAGCTGACGACGATCCCTCGATCACCCGGGGGCGCCGGTTCGGCGTAGGCGGCATCCTCGGCGCGGTCGACAAACGGATTTCGAAGGATGCCGTGGAGCTTTGCGATCTCGGAGAAGTCACCCTGCTCAGCCCGTTCGATGGTCCGCTGCGCCAAGTAGTTCCGCAACACAAACGCCGGGTTTCGCCGGTTCATTCGGGCCCGGCGCTCGGTCGGGTTGGAATCCTCTGCCGTGAGGCGAGCAGTGTACCGGGCTGCCCAGGCGTCGAATCGTTCCAGGCCATGGATTTCGGTCCGGAGCGTGGCAGGTTCCGACAGCCGGCGGAACCACCGGCTGTAGTCGACCCGATTCGCGGCCATCAACCCGAGCATCTCCGCGATCAGGGCTGGATCATCCGGTTGTTCAGCCTGAAGGCCGATCTTCTCCCGCATCCGCCGGCCGTAGCCGGCCTCGAACACGCCGGCATAGCGGGTCAACGCCGCGTTGGCGTCATCGGCTGAGACCAGGTCCAACAAAGCCTCGGCAAACCGGGCCAGGTTCCACAACCCCACCGCCGGCTGCTGGCCGAAGGCGTACCGTCCTTCATGGTCGCTGTGGTTGCAGATGAATCCGGGATCGGTCTCCTCGAGGAATCCGTACGGCCCGTAGTCGAGCGTGAGGCCGAGGACGGACATGTTGTCGGTGTTCATGACGCCGTGCGCAAAGCCGGCCGCCATCCAATCCGCCATCAACTCGGCGGTCCGGGTCACGACGATCTCGAGCCACCGCGGATACCGGTCGGGCAGGCCGGCCAACTCGGGATGGTGATGGTTGATGACATAGTCGGCCAGTTCGGTGATCCGCTCGGTCAGTCCGCGGGCCGCGAGGACCTGGAAACTGCCGAATCGGATATGGGTCGGCGCCATCCGGATTACGGTCGCCGCGGTTTCGACCGTTTCGCGGTACACCGGGTCCGGGCTCCCGACGATGGCCAGCGCCCGGGTGGTCGGGATTCCCAACCCGTGCATGGCCTCGCAGGCCAGATACTCCCGGATGGTGGACCGAAGGACCGCCCGCCCATCGCCCATCCGCGAGAACTTGGTCTGCCCCGATCCCTTGAGCTGAAGATCCCACCGTTCGCCCCGGCGGTTGCGGACCTCGCCGAGCAGGATGGCCCGCCCGTCGCCGAGCTGGGGAACCCACACCCCGAACTGGTGTCCGGCGTAAAGCGCCGCCACCGGCTCCGCCCCCGGCAACCGCCGCCCCCCGGACAGATACCGCGCCGCCTCCGGGTCGCCCGCCGCCCCCGGGTCCAGGTCGATCAGCCCCGCCGCGTCCGAATTGAACGCCACAACGTGGGGTTCCGAAAGCGGCGTCGGATCCACCACTTCATAGAATGCCGGATGCAACCGAGCAAACGTATTGTCGAAGTCCAGCGTAGTGAGTGACCGCATCCAGATAAAATAGAAGGGCGGGCCCAAGCCCGCCCCCCCCGAGTGCCGAGTGCCGAGCGCCGAGCGCCGAGCCCTACCCAATCTTCCGGGTCTTGAGATCCAGCATAAACGGCTTCCCGTTCACCGTGATCGGCACCAACTGGGTTCCGTTGAACGTGATGACCACGACGCGGCTGACCGTTTTCCCGTCATTCGGCCCCCCGGTGATCTTGATGGTGCAATTCCGGCTGATGGTGCCCGAGGCCGGCCAGCGGTTTTCGGTTCGCGGCAGGTTCACCACGACGTTGGTCCGGGTGCTCGAGCAGGACACGTCGTAGGTTCGGTTCTCACCGTTCTCGGTGTGCTTCGACCGAGTCGACTTGCCGGTGCCGGTGCCGTTCCAGGTGCGGCTGGTTTCCACGCCGGCAAGCCCCGTCACCGTGAGGTCCCGAATCCGCTCCACCTCCGCGCTCCAGTTCTCCCGCTCGACCTTCCCGGTGATCTCCGCATGAATGGCGGCGGCGGCGGTGGTGAGTGGATGGTAGTTGCTCTGGGTGGCACCGGCGGCGTCTTTGAAGGTGCAGGTGCGAACGATGGTCAAGAGATGGCGGGTGTGAGTCCCGCAGCGGAACGGGGCGTCATCTTCGGCCGCGAGGCCGGCGGCAAACCCGAACCCTAGCTGGCCGGTGGGGCCGCCCATCAGCTCGACGTCTTCGGCGGTCGCGTCGGCCGACTGGGCGGCGACGTCCCGGGTAATGGCCAGATCGGCGATCGGGGTCAATCCGGGGCCGGTGCTTTCCGAGTTGCAGGCCGCCAGGGTCACCAGCAAACCGATCGTGCCATAACGAGTTAGCGTCTTCACTGGGAACTCCTTCGGGTTCTTGGTTGAGTTGCTTCACCCGGTTGGACGCAGCCCGCGGAGGTCCGTTAAGCCGGGGGCGCTGCAGCTTTCGGCGCCGACCGGGTAACCCCGCCGGAGACGATGAAGGCCATGGCGTCGGCGGAGTCCACCGCGAGCGGGGTGACTCGATCGGCAGGCAGGATCAGAATGTGGCCGGCCATGCTGTAGGAAAAGGGGACGTACACCGCCACCTGCTCGGCCAACCCGAGATGGCCTAACGATTCGGAGGTCAGGAAGCCGAGCAGGTAGACTTCAGCGGCGCCGTCACCGATCCGGGCCCGGACCGGCCGGTTGAACCGCCGTTGCTCGCCGACGAACGCGTTGAGCAAATCCTTGATGCTGGTGTACAGGAGGCGGACGAACGGGAGCTTGGCGAGCAACCGGTCGGTGGTGCCGAGCAGGGCCTTGGTGACGAGGTTCGAGGCCAGGGCGCCGATCAGGGTGACGGCGGCCAAGGCACTGACGATGCCGACGCCCGGGATGGTGGTGCCTACGAGGGAATCGGCCCACCGGATCGCGAGCCAACAGAGGTAGAAGGTGAGCGCCGCCGGCGCCGTGATCAGGAGCCCGCGGAGGAAATAATTGGCCAGCAGCCGCATTGAGTGCCTAACGTCCCAAACGGACGCCGAGGCCGGCCGTCATCATGAAGTCGGACTGGGTCTGCGGCCCAAAGCCGGGGCCGGCGCTCCACCGGTAGACGTAGAGATCACCGTCGAACCGGAGGGTAACCATCGACGACATCGCGATATGAAGACCCCCGCCGACCACGCCGCCGATGTCGAGCTGGTCCGAGGCCAAGTCGAACACCGTGCCGCCGTGCTTGATGCCGCTCAGGCCGCCGCTCAGGACCAAGTCGGTTCCGGTGCCGCCGGTGGTGGCCTCGAAGACCGCCTTGAGCGAGCCGCCCTGCACGTTGGCGTCGAAGGTCCGGTTGAACGGCCCCACCGCAATCCGCATGTCGTTGCCGGACCTGAAATAGGTCCCCTCGACCCCGAGCCGCCCGGTGCCATACACCGTGGCCCGGCCGCCGAACCCGCCGCCGGTCAACATCTCCCCGGTGACCTGAATTGGAGTGGACCCGAGCCCCGGAACCCGGATGGCCCCGAGTTGGCCGGTTGGGATCAAGCCGCCGACGAATGGGGTAAACTCGATCCGGCGGCGTTTTTGGGCCGCCGCCGGGCAGACCAGCACGGCCAGGCCGAGGAGTACCAGGATGGTGGGTTTCAGGGAACTATGCATGAGCGTCTCCGTCGCGGAAACCGGGAATGATCACCGTCCCGGCCTTACGAGATCAAGGGTTCAAGGGTCGCCAGCAGGGCATCCAAGTGTTCGATCTCGATATCGCCCATGTGGCCGATTCTGATCATCTGGCCTTGGTCGGCCGAGATCCCTTGTCCCACCAGAAAGCCCTGGACTTCGAGCGCCGCGGCGATCGGGGCTGCGGCGCGCCCCGCCGGGGGCCGAAAGACCGACACCGTCGGGGTCCGTCTCTCGGGCCGAGCCAGGAGGTCGAGACCCCGCTCCGCGGCCCAGGAGCTGAACCGAGCGGACAGGAGCCGATGGCGCTCCCACCGCGGCGCCCACCCGCCCGCCGCCTCGATCCGCCGAAGCTGAGCCACCAGTGCCATGAAGAGCGGGAGGGCCGGCGTCTCGGCCAGTTGGTAGTTAGCGGCCATCTTGACCCACCGGGTCACGCTGAAATAGAAGCCGGCGTCGTCCATCGAAGCCGCCCGTTCGGCCAACCGCCGGCTGACCGCCCCGAACGCCAAGCCGGGAGGAAGGCCCAGCGCCTTTTGGGAGCCGGTCACCATGAAGTCGATCCCGATCCGGTCCATCTCGATCGGAACTCCGCCGGCTGAACTGACGCCATCCACCAGAAAATGCACGTTGGGCCGCTGCCTGACGGCCGCTGCCAACTCGGCCAGTGGGGCCAGAGCGCCGGAGGTCGATTCCGAATGAACCACCGCCACGGCGTCGACCGCGGGGCCGTCGAGAAATGCGGTCAGTTGGGCGGCTTCCAGGGTTCCGCCGATCGGGATGTGAACCCGGGTGACCTCCTTACCGCACCGCTCGGCGATTTGGGCCCAGTATTCGCCGAAATACCCGGTCACGACGACTAAGACCCGTTCCCGCACCGCGTTCCGGATCGCAGCCTCGAGCAGCCCGCTTCCGGAACAGGTAACCGTGAAGACCGGTTGGCTGGTCCCGAACATCGCCCGCAGCTGGGGTTGGATTTCCTCAAGAAACGGGCGCATTCGGGGCCCGTAGTGGGCAAACATCGGCGCCACCATGGCCTGGAGCAGGTCCGGATGGACGCCGGTAGGGCCCGGCAAGAAGTTCTTCCCCAAAGTCATGGGTCGGAACCTATCGCATCCGCTTCCAACGGGGCAAGTTTAACCGGGGCCGGTGATCGACCACATTCCTCTGCCGGACCGCCGACCCATTCTCGCCTCGCGGAGCGTCCAGTGACCGATTCCCTCAACCGCCGCACCTTTCTGGGCGTTGCCGCCGCGGCGGTGGCCGTGCCGACGTTCGAGTCTCAGTCGGCCTTTCCGGCGCCGGCCATCCTCCGGTCCACCGCCTCGAAGTTGGCGGCGGTGTCGTCGGCCAATGGGATCCGGGGGGTGGCCCGGGCCATCGAGCTGATGAAACAGGGCGTCGATACCCTCGACGCCGGGGTGGAAGGGGTCAAGATCCAGGAACTCGATCCCAACGACAATTCGGTCGGGTACGGCGGCCTGCCCAACGAAGAGGGCGTGGTCCAACTCGACGCGAGTTGCATGCACGGGCCCACCAAGCGGGCCGGAGCGGTGGCCTGCCTCGAGGGGATCAAGACCCCGAGCGAAGTGGCCCGTCTGGTCATGAAATACACCAACCATATTCTCCTGGTCGGCGAGGGCGCCAAGCGGTTTGCCTTGTCCTATGGTTTCAAGGAAGAGGATCTGCTGACGCCGGCCTCGCGGGAGATCTGGCTTCGGTGGCGGGCCAACCGGGGCCAGGCCGACGACTATGTCGATGTGGCTGCAAACGAGCCGGTCGGGAACCGGCCGACCGGGACCATCAACATGAACCTGGTCAACGAACGGGGCGATGTCTCGTCGATCACCACCACCAGCGGCCTGGCCTTCAAGATTCCGGGACGCGCCGGTGACTCGCCGATCATCGGCGCGGGACAATACACCGATAACCTGATCGGGGCGGCCGGCTCCACCGGTCTCGGTGAGGCGAACATCATGAGCTGCGGGGGGTTTCTGGTGGTCGAATTCATGCGTCAGGGTTTGAAGCCGGCCGATGCCGCGCTGGCGGCGCTGAAACGGGTGGTGGCGTTGACCCCGCCGCGGCTGCTCACCGAGCGGGGCCGGCCCCGGTATCAGCTCAACTTCTACGCCGTCACCAAGGCGGGCGATTTCGGCGGGGCCTCGCTCTACCCGTCCCAATACGCCGCCGCCGATGCCCGGGAGGCCAAGCTGTACGATTCGGCTTCGCTGTTCGATCGCGCATGAGGCCACTGGGGTGGGCGGTTCTGCTGATGCTGGTGGCCCAGCCGGCTCTGGCCCAGGAACCGTGGAAAGCGAGCAATTTCCCCTACCTCATGGGGAATCCCGGTGACGGAGTCATGTTCGTGGGCCGGTTGCAGTGGACCCAGAACGCCCCGTATTTCCTGAGCAAGAGCGACCAAGTGGACGTGATCAACCCGCTCACCTTCCGGGGCGCGGTGTCGGTGGAGGCCGGGATCGGAACGTTAGGCGGCCGGCTGGGCCGGATCGAACTCCGGCTGCCTGGACTCAAGCCCGGGTGGCGCTTCCAGGCCGACGTCGGCGCCGAGCGGACCGGCCGATTTGGGTACTTTGGGGTTGGGCGGGATCTCGAATCCGCCGCGAATTCCGCCGATCCCAATGCCGAGCAGTTCCGGGTTCATCGGAGCCGATACCTGGCCCGCGCCGAGGTAACCCGCACGCTCACGGGGCCGCTCCGGTTGGCGTTCGGGGCGTTCTTGGATCACACCCGCTTCAGTGCACTGGACGGCACCACGCTTTTCAGGACCCGGTTTGCCGCGCCGGTTGGCCGGACCAACTTCACGCTCAGGCCGGCCCTGGTTTTCGACACCCGGGATCGGGAGTTTACCCCCTCGAACGGAATCCTGGCCGAAGTTGGCGCAGGCGCCGGGAGCGGCCGGGAACAAACGTTAGGCGTGACCGACGACCAATCGTGGCACGGCTTTGCCTACGCCCAGGTGCGGGGCTACGTCTCCCTTCGGGAGGGTACTGTGCTGGCGGGCCGGGGTCTGGTCATCACCCGGGAGGGGCGGGCGCCGCTCAGCGCCTTGAGCGTGGTGCCCGGATGGGAGCGAGAGTTCAACCTGGCCGGGGCGGACGGTCACCGAAGTTTTCCGGCCGGGGCCCTGACCGGCACCGACGTGGCCTTGTTCAGTGCCGAGATTCGCCACGATCTCCTGAACGCCGGAGACTTGGGCGCCGTGACCGTGCTCGGGTTCGTCGACTATGCCGGCGCGGAAGATCCCCGCTCGATCCTGAAGGGCCGGACGACTCAGTTCGGCGGCGGCGGCGGGCTGGCGGTCCGGATTCTTCGATCGGCCGTGCTCGCCATGAATTTTGCCGGGGGCCCGCACGGTTTCAATTTTTCAATGGGAACCGGCTGGGCCTTCTAAGATTCGATGGCGGCGAGGACTTCACGAAGGGTCGACTCGCCCTTGTCCCGGGCGTACCACCGGCGGGCTTCCGCATACCGCTGATCCGTTGGAATCGTGGCCTTGTGGGCCATGACCCACGCCTGGAGTTCGGCAGGGCGGGGGCCCCAATGCCCCAACTCCCGGAAGTCCTGGTCGAGGCCGATGACGATCGGGATCGAGCGCGATCCGTCGGTCAGGTACCGGTTCATCAGGGCCGGGTATTGATCGCGGGGAAGAATCCGAAGTTTGAGGCCCGGGACCCGGTCGGCCAGCGCCACCAGCACCGGCACCGTGTTCGCGGCGTCGCCGCACCAATCTTCGGTAATCACTAAGAGATGAAGGCCGTCCTGCTGGGCCGCCGCCGCAATGGCCCAGTCGGGGATTTTGACGTGGCGGTAGACCCCGTCCCACAGCGTCCGCTGATCCATACCCTGATTGAAGAAGGCGCTCCACGGCAGAGCTTCCTGCCACAGCGCCTGAAAGTCCGGTTCCATTCCACCCCGCCAGTTTCGCTCCGAAGACAACCCGAAATTGGCTGGCCCCTTTCGCCTAAGCTAACCGCGGCCAAGCGGCCCCGCTTGGGCCGCAGTAGAATTGTCCGGCCATGACCGTCCCCGCCCGAACCCCGATCCGGAAAGACGCCATCGCCACCCGCGAGCGGCTGGTCCGGGCTGCCTTGGAACTCTTCACCACGACCGGCTACCGGGGTACCACCACCCTCGACCTCGCCGCCCGGGCCGAAACCGCCGAGGCCACGATCTACCGGCATTTCGCCGGCAAGGAAGCGCTCTTCAACGAAGCGTACCGTCATGCCCTCAAGTGGGGCTCGGGCGTGATCCGCCCGGTCGATGGGGTTCGGGTGCCGACCAAGGAACGGCTGGCCCGGATTGCCCGCCAGCTGGCCGAGCAGGTGCCGAAAGACGCCGCGATCGTGCTGATGATGCTCCGCCGGCCCGATGGGCCGAGCCTCGAGGATCAAACCCATCTGCTGGCCCGTGACCTTCGGGAGCACCTGACCCAACTGGTGGCCACCGGAAAGCAAGAAGGGGCGGTTCGCCCCGGGTCAGCGGAGTTATGGGCTGCGATCTGGTTGGCGGTCGTGGCGTTTGCCGTGGAACGGATTGCCGCCCGAGAATGGACGCCCGATCACCCTAGTGCCACTTCAACCCTCGAGGCCGCGTGGGACGCGATCAGCGCCCGCCCGATACCCGGATGAAAAACTCTCGTGTCCTGATCGCCCTCGTGGCCGGCTTGCTGATCGGCGCGGCCGCATCGGCATCGGGCAATACCACCCTGCTTCGCGGCGTCGACGTCCTGGGGCCGCTCGGCACGCTCTGGATCAATGCGATCCGGATGACGGTCCTGCCCCTGGTCATTTCACTCGTGATCACCGCGGTGGCCTCGGCGGCCGAGACTCGGTCGATCGGCCGGATCGGAGGCCGGACCCTGCTGGCCTTCTTCGGATTGCTGGCCGGTACCGCAGCGTTGGTCGTTCCGGTGGTTCCTCAAGTGTTCAAGTTATTGCCGCGCGATCCGAACCAAGCGCCGCCGTTGCCGCCCGGCGCCGCCGAGGCCGCGCAGGAGTTGGCGGCGGGCGGGCAGGCCGTCTCGTTCAGTCAATGGCTGACCACCCTGGTGCCGACCAATCCATTCGCCGCCGCCGCCGATGGCGCGGTGGTCCCCCTGGTAGTGTTCACCATCATCCTGGCCCTCGCCATCGTGCGGGCGCCAACCGAGGCCCGCGATACCTTGCTTCGGTTCTTTCGAGCCCTGTCCGAGACGATGTTGGTCATAGTCGGGTGGGTGATCGCGGTGGCGCCGCTGGGGATCTTTGCCCTGATGTTCACCCTCGCGGCCCGGACCGGTTTGAGTGCCGTCGGCGCGATCGGGTTCTATATCGCCGCCTACTGCGCTACGTGCCTCGCGTTCACCTTGCTTCTCTATCCGGTGGTCGCGATCGGCGCGGGCATCCCGATCCGGACCTTTGCGAAGGCGGCGCTTCCCGTCCAACTGATCGGGATCAGCTCGAGTTCCTCGATTGCTTCGCTGCCGGCACTGGTCGAAGCGGCTGAGCAGGGATTGGGGATTCCGAAGCGGGTGTCGGGTTTCGTGTTGCCGCTCGCGGTCTCGACGTTCAAGCTCGCCGCGCCGCCGGTGTGGGTCGTCGGGGCCCTGTTCGTCGGGTGGTTCTATCAGGTCGACCTGAGTTTCTCCGCGGTCACCTTGATCGCGGTGGCCGGGGTGTTTCTGGCGTTCGGCGCGCCCGGCGTGCCGCGGGGGGCGTTTCTGATGTTGACGCCGCTGTTCGTCGCGGTCGGCTTGCCGCCCGAAGGAATTGGGATTCTGATTGCGGTCGACGTGATTCCGGACCTGGCGGCGACGGTCCTCAATGTGACGGGTGACTTGGCCGCCGCCGCCCTCGTCGCCAAGGCCGAGCAGAGGTCCGCCGGCTCGTGAAGCCGCCGGTGTTCGGGCAGCGGAAGATGGTGGTGCTGGCCCTGCTGGGGTTCGCCTCCGGGTTGCCGCTCTATTTGACGAGCCGAACTCTGCAGGCCTGGATGCGGGTCGAGCAGATCGATCTCACCACCATCGGACTGTTCAGTCTGGTGGCTCTGCCGTACTCGCTCAAGTGGATCTGGGCGCCGCTACTCGACCGCTATGTGCCGCCGTTTCTGGGCCGGCGGCGCGGCTGGCTGGTCATCACCCAGGTCGGCCTCGTGCTGGCCATCGCCGCGATGTCGCTCCAGGATCCCCGGCTCGGTCTTCAGTTGCTCGCGGTCAATGCCTTGATGATCGCGTTCTTCAGCGCATCGCAGGACCTGGTCATCGACGCCTACCGGACCGATGTCCTGGCCGAACGCGAAACCGGAGCCGGGGCCGCGATTTGGGTCACCGGCTACCGGGTGGCGTTGCTGGCCACCGGCGCGCTCGCCTTCGTGCTGGCCGACTGGATGCCCTGGTCGTTGGTGTATCTGGTCCTCTCGGCGCTGATGCTCGTCGGAATCGCGGCCGCGATTTGGGCGCCGGAACCGGTACCAACCGAACCCGCGCCGGCCACATTTGCGGATGCGGTGGTGCTCCCGTTCCGGGAGTTCATCGGGCGGGCCGGTGTGAAGCAGGCGGCGCTGGTGCTGCTGTTCATCGTCCTCTACAAGCTGCCGGACTATCTGGCCGCGAGTATCGCAACCCCGTTCCTGCTCGATGTCGGCTTTACCCAGACCGACGTCGGCGCCATTCAGGGCGGACTCGGCATCGTCGCCACGATCGTCGGGGCGTTGGCGAGCGGGGCGTTGGTGGCCCGGGTCGGGATCAACCGGGCCCTCTGGGTCGTCGGTCTGCTCCAGGCGCTGAGCAACCTGGCCTACTACGGATTGGCGCTCGCGGGGAAGAACTATCCGTTTCTGGTGGCCACGATCGTCGTCGAGAACTTCTGTACCGGTTTGGTGGCCGCCGGGTTCATCGCGTTCTTGATGAGTCTCTGCAGTATCCGGTTCTCGGCGACGCAGTATGCGCTGTTGTCGAGCGTGATGGGGGTGAGCCGGGACCTGTTGGTTGCGCCGGCCGGCGGGATTGCCCAGTCGACCGGGTGGCCGGTGTTCTTTTTGATTACGCTCGTGGCGGCGGTTCCTGGAATGCTGCTGTTGCCGATTTTCGCGCCGTGGAACAGGCCGAGTCCGGTGGCCGCAGCCCGACCACCCGCCGCCGGGCCCTGACCCCGCTACCGGCGAGGACTGCCGGGATGATGGCTCGGTTGCCCGAGGCCGGGCGGTTGGTGGGACCAGGTCGGTTGCCGGACCCTCCCGCCGCCTAACGGCCGAATTTCAATGGTGCCGTTCCGAAGGTAGGCCATGGCGGCGTCGCCCCACCGAATCGGATCGCTGGCGTCACCCGCCAGGGCTGTCTCCTGGCCGTCCGGCTTTGCGACGCACCAGCCGGTGCCGGTGCGGCAGGGCCGGAGGCTGGCGAACCCGGGGTCTCCCAATCGTTCGTAGGTCAGGCTGTCGAGCCTCGCCGCCGGGGCGCCTGAGATGGGCTCGACGCCGGCCGTGCTGACCAGATAGAGGCCGCCCGTCGTGGCCACCACCACCGAATCGTCGGTCGATCCAAAGCCGATTCGCTCCACTGATCCGGCCTCGGGAGGCAGCGCTCGGGCCCGCTCCGTACCGTTGTGCAAATTGAGGGTAACGACCTCGGCCGGCTGACCGGTTGCCTGGCGCTGGAAGGCGAGTTGGGTGCCCGACGGGCCCACCGTCGGATTCGACTCCACCAACAGATTGAAGGTGAATTGGTAGAACCGGCCGCCCTCGGCTGGCGCCGCGAAGAGATCGACCGCGCCGTCCCGTCCCTGGCCGACGACCACCACGAACGCCTCGCTGCCCACCCCGACCTTATTGGTGAGCGGCGTGAAGCCGCACCCCGCGCCACCCGCCAGGAGCGCCAGCCAGGCCGCCCTCATGCCGGTACTCGGGTCGACCTCGATCATCGGCAGCACTTACTTGCCCAGCTTGTCGTGGAGGAACTTTTCGATGTTGCTCCAGGCGCGCTCGACCTGATCGGTGTCGGAGCCCTTCCGGCCGGGCTTGAGGAAACCGTGGCCGGTGCCGGGATAGCTATCGGCGACGAATGGCTTGCCCAGGTCCTTCATGATTCGTCCAACGGTCGGAAGCATGCTGTTGATCCGATTGTCGTTCTCGCCGTAGACACCAAGAATCGGCGTTTTGATCCGGTTCAGCGTCGTCGTGTCGGGGTTCGGGCCGTAACACACGACGGCCGCCTGGAGCTTCGGATTGTTGGTACTGTAGCGGAAGGTTTGGCCGCCGCCCCAACAGAACCCCATCACTCCAACGTTGCCTTTCCTGACGCTCGGAAGCGTGCTGACGTAGCCGAAGGCGGCGTCGAGGTCGGCGGTAATCCCGTCCGGCGTGAGTTGCGTCATCAGTTTCCGGCCGGAATCGGGATTGGGCGGCGTAACGCCCCACCGCGATGACAGCATGTCGGGCACGATCGCCACAAATCCTTTGGCCGCGAGCCGGTCACCGACCGTGGGTTCCCAGTCGGTCAGGCCGAAGATTTCGTGAATCACGATCATGGCGGGGGCATTGTCCCTCCGCTCCGGATACGCGACGTACGCCCGTACCGAGTCGCCGGCGGGCTTCTTGATATAGACCCACTCGCCGTGGGTGGTGACCGGATCGAGTGCCGGGCGAGAGCTGACGACCCAGGTCAAGCCGGCGCCGGCCACCGTCGCGAGCGCGGCAACGGCGAGATGGGAAGCGAAACCACGGCGGTGCTGGTTCATGGACACACCCTTTGGAAAGTGACGGACGTCAAGCAATCGGGGCCAACGCCTCGGCAAACTCGGTCATGGTCTGAAACCGATCGGCCGGATCGATCTTCATGGCCCGGTCGAGCGCCTGGTCGAGCCGGTCGGGTACCGACTTCCGGACCGCTTTGAGGCGGCGGGGGCGACCAGCCAAGTGGTTCAGCATGGTTTCATGCGCCGTGGCGCCGTCGAACGGCAGTTCGCCGCTGACCATTTCGAACGCCAGTACACCCAACGAGTAGAGGTCGCTCCGCGGATCCGCCGGCTTGCCCCGGATCTGTTCTGGACTCATGAACTCCGGCGTTCCGAGGACGATCCCGGTGGCCGTGAGGCGGTTGTTCTCCGGGCCGGCGATCCGTTCCTTGGCGAGGCCGAAGTCCATCACCACCGCCCGGTCCCGATCGCCATCCTTGATCAGCATGATGTTCTCGGGCTTCAAATCCCGGTGCATCACGCCTTGGTCGTGGGCGTGCTGGAGACCCCGGCAGAGTTGAATGACGAGGGCCACCGCGTCCGCGACCGGCATCGGGCCCACTCGGTTCTCCCGGGTGGACAGCGTTTCGCCTTCGAGAAATGGCATCACGAGGTAGGGAAGGCCGTTGGCCTCGCCGTAGGCCAGCAGACCACAGCAATTCGGATGGTTGAGCTTGAGCGCGAGTTGGGCCTCGCGTTTGAGGCGGGCCACCGATTCCGCGTCGCTGGCCAGGCGCGACATCAAGACCTTGATGGCCACCGGCTGGCGAGTCTCGCGGTCGGTGGCGCGGTACACATACGCCATCCCGCCCTCGCCCACCCGTTTTTCGATCGCGTAGCGCCCGTCGATGATCCGCCCTTGTAGTCCCGCCGCGGGGTCGGGTCTGGGCCCGCTCGCGGCCGAAGCCCCAGCCGGGCCTGCCGCCGCGCTGGTTTCCTGGACCAACGGAAAACCGTCCTTGATACAGAATCGGGCCGGAGGGTCGTACATCGTCCCACAGCGGGGGCACTTCAGTTTGCTCAATCGCGATACCGGTTGCTGCCGTCCGCCTTTGCTCGGAGGAGGTTGGTGTCGGCCAGACGGAGTAGGGAGTCAGAATCGGACACTCGTTCGTCAGGGTAGGTCGCCACCCCGATGCTCACCGTAATCTGCACCGGAAACTCGGCATTCCCGAGGGTGGCGGCGCTGATTTTCCGGAGAATCCGCTCGGCGTAGATTCGGGCGCCCCGGATCCCGGTCTCGGGCAGCAGCACCACGAACCCTTCGCCGCCCAGACGGGCCAGGACGTCCATGGCCCGCTGCTCGCGGCGGAGAGTGTCCGCCAACTGAACCAGAACCCGGTCGCCCAGTTCGTGGCCGTAGGTATCGTTGAGGCGTTTGAAGTGGTCGATGTCGAGCATCAGGCACGACATGACGGAGGTGTTCCGTTCGGCGCGGGCCAGTTCGCGGTCCATCCGGTCCCGGAGGGCGCGGCGGTTGAGCAGACTAGTCAGCGGATCCGTTTCCGCCAACTGGCGCATCCCGTCCTGGCGGCGAAGCGCTTCTTCGAAGTCGTAGCCCCGGTCGAGCACCCCGTTGGCGGCCTGGATGACCCGGCTCGCGAACGCCAGATCCGCCGGTTCGAGGCGGGCGTCGTCGCCGGCGCTTCGCAGGTAGAATGCGGCCGCCCGTTTAGACTTCACCTTGAACGGCACGACCGCCACCGACGTGGTCGGCACCAGCCGGCCCTCCACCCGCCAGAGCTCTCGCACCGGGGCAAAAATCGGATCGTCCCGGACGTCGGGAATCAACAGCGACTCCTGAGTCACCATCGGCCCAAGCAGCTCCGGATACCGGCGAAGCTCGACGGTCAAATGGCGAAGACTCGGGCTCTCGACCGCGGCGACGACCGTGGCCGTTTCGCCGTTCTCGTCATCCAGCACGATGGAGCACCGGGCGATCCGGAGCCCCTGCGACATCCGCCGAACCAGGATCTGAAAGATTTCGGCCGGTGACGCCGCCGCGGTGACTTCCTTGAGGAGCGCCGTTACTTCGGCCTCCGACCGCGCTTCGGCCCGGGCTTCGCTGAGTTCGTGCCCGCTCCCGAGGTGGGCCCGGATCCGGGCCAGGAAATCGTCGAGACGGAACGGCTTCGTCACGAAGTCGGCGGCACCGAGACCTAACGCTTCGACCGAGACCTCGCCGGGTGGCGAGCCGGACAGAACGAGGATGGGAACGTCGCGGTGGCGGGGATCGCGTTTCAGGGACTCGAGCGCCGACAGCCCGTCGACGCCGGGAAGCCCGACGTCGAGGATCATCAGGTCAACCACGTTGTCGTCGAGGAACTCCGTGAGGCCTTCGGCCGAAAAGCGGCTGGTAATCCGATACCCTTCGGTGTCGCGAATCGAGGTCAGCGAACGATTCAGCGACTCGTCGTCGGCGACGATCAGGAGATGGGCCCGGGTCATCCGCCCTTAGCCCACCAGGCGGGCGAAGATCGCGGGGTCGACGTTGCCGCCGGTCAGGATACACGCGGTCGGGCCGGTGGGGACGATCTTGCCGGCCAGCAATGCGGCGACCGGGGTAGCTCCGGAGGGCTCGATCTTGAGGCCCATGGAGTGAAACAGGAACCGGACCCCCGCGGCAATCTCCGGTTCCGTGAGCGTGGCGACGCCCCGGATGACCGGCCGGATGTACTCGAAGGTGATCGAGCCCAGGGCCGGGGGAATCAGGCCGTCGGCCAGGGTGTCGGCCGGTTCGAAGGGTACCGGATGACCCGCCGCCAATGCGGCCGTGAGTTTGGGCGAGACGGCCGGCTCGACGCCCCAGACGGCGGTGTCGGGCTTGATGGCGCCGACCGCGGCACAAGTGCCCGCGATCATGCCGCCGCCGCCGACCGGTGCGATGATCGCGGCGGTCGAAGGCTGATCCTCGAGGATTTCGTAGGCGCAGGTGCCCTGGCCCATGATCACATCGTAGTTGTCGAACGGCGCGATCAGCACCAGCCCCTGTTGGGCGATCAGCTCGGCGGCTTTGGCTTCGCGCTCTTTCCTGGTGGTGACGACGATCTCCGCTCCGTGACTCTTGATCCCAGCCACCTTGATGGCCGGCGCGTTTTCCGGCATGACGATGACCGCCCGGGCCCCGAAATGCTTGGCAACGTACGCCACGGCCTGGCCGTGGTTGCCGCTCGAGTGGGTGATGATGCCGCGAGCCCTGACCTCGGCGGGGAGCCGAGAGATGGCGGTGTAGGCGCCGCGGATCTTGAACGCACCGATCGGTTGGTGGTGTTCACACTTGACCCAGACCGGCGTTCCGAACCGCCGACTCAGCTCGGCGGACTCCACCAGCGGCGTCCGGACCGCGATGCCCCGGAGAGCCTCGGCGGTCCGGGTGAGATCGTCCCGGGATACGCCGGGTACCGTCATTCGGCTTCCTCGACCTCGGCCTCGTCGGCTTCGCCTTCGGCCTCTTCTTCTTTGACGACCCGCGCGACCCCGACGATCGAATCGGTCCCCTCGAGGTTCATGACCCGAACGCCCTGGGTGTTCCGTCCGATGACCCGGATGCCGTCGACCGGTACCCGGATAATGACGCCGCTCCGGGTGATCATCATCAACTCGTCCGAGGGCTGCACTTCCTTCAAGGCCATGCAGTGGCCGGTCTTGTCGGTGTTATGGAAGGTGATGATGCCCTTGCCGCCCCGTTTCTGGACCCGGTACTCGGTGATCTCGGATCGTTTGCCGAAGCCCTTTTCGCTCACCACCAGCAAGGTGGCGTCGCGGCGGATCACCACCATGCCGATAACCCGGTCGTCGGCGTTGAGTTCGATTCCCTTGACGCCGCCGGTGGCGCGACCCATTTCGCGGACGTCGCTTTCGTGGAACCGAATGCTCATCCCCCCGGTGGTGGCGAGGACGATGTCGTTGTTGCCGTCGGTGAGCTGAACGTCGATCAGTTCATCGCCGGTCTCGATGTTGATGGCGATGATCCCGTTGGCCCGGGGGTTCCCGTAATCGGACAGCACCGACTTCTTCACGGTACCGTTCCGGGTCACAAACACCAGCCAGCGGTTGTCGGAAAATTCCCGAACCGGTACCAGCGCGGTGATGTGCTCGTCGGGGCGGACGGCGATGCACTGGATGATCGGCTTGCCACGGGTGGCCCGGCCGCCTTGCGGCACTTCGTGCACCTTGAGCCAGTAGACCTGGCCCTGGTTCGAGAAGAACATCACGTAGTCGTGGGTCGAGGCAATGAAGAGATGCTCGATCCAATCGTCTTCTTTGGTGGTGGCCCCCTGCAAGCCCTTGCCGCCGCGGCGCTGCCGCCGGTAGGTCGAGACCGGGGTCCGCTTGATGTAGCCGGTGTGCGAGATCGTGATCACCATGTCTTCTTCGACGATCAGGTCTTCGACCGAGAACTCGTTCTGGTCCGGAATGATCTCGGTCCGCCGATCGTCCCCGAAGGCCTTGGTGACTTCGTCCATCTCGTCTTTGAGGATCTGCATCCGCTTCTCGCGGGACGCCAGGATCGCCCGGAGCTTGGAGATGATGTCCCGGACTTCCTTCAGTTCGGCTTCCAGTTTCTCGATTTCGAGGCCGGTGAGCTTGGCGAGCCGCATGTTGAGGATCGCTTCGCTCTGCTTCTCGGACAGCTTGAACCGTTTCTGAAGCCGGGCGTCCGCGTCATCGACATCCTTCGACTTTCGGATGATCTCGACGACTTCGTCGATGTTGTCGACTGCGATCTTCAGCCCTTCGAGGATGTGCTCCCGGGCCGCTGCCTGATCGAGATCGAACTGGCTCCGCCGGATCACGATTTCGTGGCGGTGCTCGATGAAGTGCTGGAGCAGCTCCTTCAGGTTCATGACCCGGGGCTGGCCTTTGACCAAAGCCAAGTTGATGACCCCGAAGGTCGACTGCATCGTGGTGTGCTTGTAGAGCTGGTTCAGGACCACGTGGGGAATCGTGTCGCGCTTGAGCTCGACGACGAGCCGCATGCCGTCACGGTCCGACTCGTCACGAACCGCGGAAATGCCCTCGACCTTCTTCTCCATGGCCAGGTCCGCGATGGCCTTGGCCAGCGTGGCCTTGTTGACCTGGTAGGGAAGCTCGGTAATGACGATGGCCGACTTGCCCGACGATTCCTTCTCTTCAATCTGGGCCCGGGCCCGCATCACGACTTTGCCTCGCCCGGTTTCGTACGCCTCCCTGATGCCCTGGATTCCGTAGATGTAGCCGCCGGTCGGGAAGTCCGGGCCCTTGACGTGCTTGGTCAGGTCTTGGATGGTGGCATCCGGTTGATCGATCAGCACGGTGACGGCTTGGCAGATTTCCCGGAGGTTGTGGGGCGGAATATTGGTGGCCATGCCGACCGCGATGCCGCTCGACCCGTTGACGAGGAGGTTCGGGATCTTGGAGGGCAGGACGGTCGGCTCCATCAACCGGTCGTCGTAGTTGGGCTGGAAATCGACCGTGTTCTTGTCGATATCCTCGAGCATCGTGACGGCCACCTTGGTCAGCCGGGCTTCGGTGTACCGATAGGCCGCCGCCGGATCGCCGTCGACCGAGCCGAAGTTGCCCTGGCCGTCGACCAACGGATAGCGGAGCGAGAAATCCTGGACCATCCGGACCATCGCTTCGTACACCGGCGAGTCGCCGTGCGGGTGGTACTTGCCTAACACTTCGCCGACGACGGTGGCGGATTTCTTGTAGGGCCGGCCGGGCACCAGGCCGAGTTCGTTCATCGCGTTCAAGATCCGGCGGTGGACCGGCTTCAGGCCGTCGCGCACGTCGGGAAGGGCCCGCGAGACGATCACGCTCATCGAATAGTTGATGAAGCTCTGCTTCATCTCGTCTTCGATCGGGCGGGGGAGAATACGCTCGCGCGAGTTGGGTGCGGTCATGGATCCCTCGACCTATTTTGATCTGGAAAACGGCCCCAGGCGTGGCGGCCCCTGGGCCAGAATGATAGTGGGGTCCTGGGGCTGGAATCAAGCTAGTTTTTCTGGTTCAAAGTGTTTTCCGACAACGACTTAGGTCGGCGATTTTTGGGGCGGAATTGCCCCGGTCCCGGGTCGCCTCCTCGGTGCCGAAGGTTGTTGTCATGCCATGAAATGTCATAAAATCGACGTACGTTCAATTTTTGTGTTGTATTTTCTCCATTACATGGTATATTTACAACAATGTTAGATCGACCAGTCTTCGTTGCGGCGGCCAGAATCGCCCTCTCGCGGTTCCCTGTGGTTGCTCTCCTTGGCCCCCGCCAGGTTGGAAAAACCACTCTGGCCAAGGAGGTTGCCCGGTCGATGGCCCCCGACCGGACCCAGTACCTCGACCTCGAGTTCCCCGCTGATCGAAACCGGCTCACCGACCCGGCCGAGTACTTCGAGGCCCACCGTGGGAGCCTGATCATTCTGGACGAAATCCAGTGGGTTCCCGAGTTGTTCCCGATCCTTCGCGGCGTGGTGGACCGTCGCCGGGAAGCCGGGGAACGGTTCGGGCAGTTCCTCGTCTTGGGCTCGGCCTCGATGGATCTGCTCCGCCAGTCGTCCGAGTCGTTGGCCGGACGGATCAGTCAGCTCGAGCTCCCCCCGATCGGCCTTGGCGAGGTACCGGACACCACGGCCGACCTCGATCAACTCTGGCGCCGGGGCGGGTTTCCGGACAGCCTCTTGGCTTCCGACGACGATGCCAGTCTGGCGTGGCGGCGGGCGTTCATCCGGACCTACCTCGAACGGGACATTCCGATGTTCCAGCCCCGGGTGCCCTCGGAAACGCTGCGCCGGTTCTGGACCATGCTGGCGCACAACCAAGGGCAGCAGTTGAATGCTGCCCGGCTCGCCGCGGGGTTGGGTGTGAGCGGCCAAACGGTGGCCCGCTACCTCGATCTGATGGTTGATCTGCTCCTGGTACGGCGACTACCCCCGTGGTCGGGTAACGTCGGGAAGCGTTTGGTGAAGAGCCCCAAGGTGTACGTCCGCGACAGCGGACTGGTCCACGCGCTGCTCGGCATCGGGACGCAGGATGACCTGCTCGGCCATCCGGTGGTCGGCGGTTCCTGGGAAGGCTTCGTCCTCGAAACCCTGATCGCGGGGGCCGGCGACCGGTCGCTGTCGTTCTATCGGACCGCCCGGGGGGCCGAGATCGACTTGGTGGTTGAGGGCCTCGACGGCCGGCGGCTCGCGGTCGAGATCAAGCGATCCTCGGCCCCGACCGTGAGCCGCGGCTTCCGGATCGGCTGTGAGGACCTCGGCGTCGCCGAGGCGGTAGTGGTGTATCCCGGCGTCGAGCGATTCCCGTTAGGCGGCGGAGTCACCGCGATGGGCCCGGCCGCCGCCGCGCAATGGCTTGGGGGGGCCTAGGGGTTTGATGAGTCGACGGCGTGCCGCTCCCCTTCGCTTCGTCGACCCTTTTGACCCGCTCGACGGTCCGATTGCGGACACGATCGACCTCCACGGCTTCCGGCGCGAGGAGGCCCGGCTCCGGGTCATTGCCGTCGTGACCAGCGCCCATCGGAAACAGCGCGGCGAGTTGATCCACATCATTACCGGGAAGGGTCGCCATTCACCGGACGGCGCGGTCCTTAAAGGGGCCGTCAAGACTGTCCTCAAGGGCGACGTGGCGCCAATGATCAAGGCGTTCGGCCCCGATCTCGACGACGGGGGCTACCTGGTCCGGGTTCGGCAGGGCGACTAATGAACGGCGGAAGCGCTCACCATCACGCCGCATTCGCCGCCGTGCTGGGCCACGTTCACCACTTGCTGTTGTGAGGCCCGGGCCACCAATCCAACCCCATAGCGGCTCGGCACGAACCCCATGACCACGTAAAACGGTGCCTGATGGACCTGGCCATCGGGGCCGAGCACCGGATACTGCTGGACCGGCAGGGCGACTTTGACATTTCGCTCGAGACGTTCGTCGCGGCGATCAACCGGGTCACCCCCGGATCGAACCGGGGCCGGGCCGACAAAATCAGCTACAATCTCCACATCATCATTCGCTCGGATCTCGAGCAGGCCACGCTCTCGGGCGATCTCCAGGTTGCCGAATTGCCGGGGGCCTGGAACGATGCCTACCGAAAGTATCTGGGGGTGACGCCGAAGAATGACGCCGACGGGTGTCTGCAGGACGGCCATTGGTCGGAAGGGATGATCGGCTACTTTCCGACGCACACATTAGGCAACGTCTACGCCGCCCAGTTGTTCGCCCAGGCGGAGCTCGACATCGGGCCGCTCGACGCGGCGTTTGCCAAGGGGGATTTTGCCGGGTTGTTGGGTTGGCTCCGGGACCGGGTTCACCGGCACGGATACCGCTGGCCCGCCCGAACCATCGTCGAACGGGCCACCGGGGCGGCGCCAACGCCCGGGCCGCTGCCCCGGTCGCCCGAATCCAGGTGTCGGCTCGCCGTCAGGTGAGGGCCGCCGCGACCCGCGCCAATCGGCCGCGGACCTCGTGCATCAGCTCGACGAGGGCCGGATCGCTTCCCATTTCTCCGGCGAGGAGCCTCGCCTCGGGGTTCGCAATCCGAACCATGCGTCCCTCCCCGGATGCCTCCACCGTCACGTTGCACGGCAACAGCAAGCCGACCATGGCGCTTTGGTTCAAGGCGCGGTGGGCCAGCGTAGGCGCGGAATTCAATCCCCAGTTTCTGTTTGAACACGTCGTGGGTGTCGATCCGGGTGAGGACCCCAAATCCCTCGGCTTTCAAGGCGGCGGTGACGCGCTCGATCGCGTCGTCCTGGGTGGTGGCAAGGCGGGCCTCGAAGGCAATTGGGAGCGTCGGCATGGCCCGAAACCAAATGCCACCACCGTGAAGGCCCGATGAACGGGGTACGAAGCTTCAGACCTCGATCCGGAACGGCTGGGCCCCCTCCCACACGACCCGTCGTCCGAGTTCGGGCAGCAGGTCGAGCCCGGTGACGATCGTCAGGACATGGTTGCCTTCGAGCCGCCCGAACTTGCTGGCGAAGGCCGTGGTCCCGTAGGGGAAGAGGATCTCGGTTTCGCTGACGGCTTTCGGATACAAGAGGATCTGGCCTGGCTTCGGCTCGGCGGTGGCGTTTTCGACTTCGACACCCGCTTCGAGATCGCCTAACGGCATCCACGCCGCCTCGCCGCTCCATCGGGCCTGCAAAAGATGCCCGCTGAGCGGGAGGAGCCGGAGCAAGGCGGCGCAACTGGCCGGCGCCCGCTCGCGCTCGAGTCGAGCCTCAAAAACGAGATTCCCGCAGATGATCCGAATCATGCTTACCCCGGGAGAGCCGGCGCGAGGCCGGCCGGCGGTGGCGGTGGCGGTGGAGTCCGCTTCCGGGGCTTGGCTCCCCGGCGGCCGAGGAGCATCACAGGCAAGACGAACATGGCACCCAGGGTTCCGGCAATCGTCCCTCCGGCGGTGGCCAGCGCAATCGACCCGAACAAACTGTCGGCCTCGGTACCGATGGCCAGTGGAATCAGGCTCGCCATCGTGGTCAGGGTCACCAGCACGATCATGCCGGCCCGGTCGCGGGTGGCGTAGACGATATCCGCCGCGGTGAGGCGACGCGACGCCCGGCCAGAGGCCCCGACCCGGCGGCGCCGTTCCAACGCGGCGTCGACCAGTAAGATCGATTGGTTGACCGCGAGCCCCACCACGAGGATGACGCCGACGGCGGCCTCCCGGCTGAATCCGGTGCCGGTGGCCCAAAAGATCGCAGCCACCCCGGCCAGCGCCAACGGCAGGCTCAAGAACACCATGGCCGCCGCCCACTGTGAATCAAACACGAACGCCACCGACAACAGGACCAGCACCACCCCGATGGCGAAGACCAACCAGAGACCCTTGGTGCTGTCGTCTTCCTGCCAGGCAAACTGGTCATCGCCGACGGTGTAGCCGGCCGGTACCGCAATCGAACCCATGAAGGCTTTGTGGGTCCGGTTGGCCAGCTTCTGGGGCCCCCGGAAGTCATAGCTTAAGATCCGAACGTACTGCTGGTCCTCCCGGTTGATCTGGCTCAAGCCTTCTCGCTCGGTGACGGCCGCGAGGTCACTGACTCGGACCGGCGCGTTGCCTTCGTTCGGAACCAACGAGGCCCGGAGATCCTCGAGGCTCCGCTCCTGAGACCCCTTGGCTTTGACGCTGACGGTGACTTCTTCGTCGTCGAGTTCGAGCTTCTGGCCGCCCACCGCGCCGCGGATTTCCCGGGCCACTGCTTGCGAGAAAGCTTGGGCTGTGACGCCGGCCCGAGCTAACGCGGCCCGGTCCGGCGCCAGCGCCACGCTGACGGCTCGTTCCGACCGGAAGAAGCTCCCGGCATTGATGTTGACTTCGCGAACCCGGGGAATCCGCTCGAGTCGGGTCTTGAGGTCCCGGGCCAGCTGCTCGACGCCTGAGAAGGAGTATCCGAGGATCTTGACCCGGAAACTCACCGAACTGCCGCCGCCGCCATTGAAGAAACCCTGGCCCCGACCGAACACACCGATCGATGCCCCGCCGACGAACACCGCCCGCTGGGTCATTTCTTCTTGCATGGCGGTTGGAATCGCGGTGAGCCCCGCGGGCTTGGTGAAGGTGACTCGCAGTTGTCCGAATCCGGGGAAGCCCCGCGCTTCCACCCGATCAACGCCCTCCCGGCCAACGGCGATCCGCTCGAATTCCGAAATGGCCCGATCGACGCTGGCCGGATCGGACCCTCGCGGAAAGTTGATGGTGACGAACAGCTCCGACCGTTTGCCGTACCAATCGCCGAAGGACGACTTCGGCACCTTCTTGATGAATCCCCAAGTCAGGACGCCGAACCAGGCCGTGGTGACGACCAAGGTGGCCCACCGCCATCGGAGCAGTCTGAGGACCGATCGAGTGTAGGCCCGGTGGAGCCCCCGCCAGTTTTGGGTCGTCATGCCGTGGCCGCCGCCAACCGCCGGGATCATCACCACCGAACTGATCACCGACCACCCCAGCGCCAGGAGAAATGCGGCCGCAAAGGGCATGAAGGTGGCCCGCGCGTTCCCCTGCAGGTACATGAACGGAAGCAGCACGACAGCGGTGGTCAGCGTCGATCCAATGACCGCGGGCATGATCCGCGCCCCCGCCTCCGCCCGGCCCTCGATCGTATCGGGCGCATGGCGGAGCCGTTCGACCACGACCAGGCCGTTTTGGACCAAGATCCCGACTCCCATGCCCAGCCCTGCCAACGTCAACAGATTGGCGGGAATCTTGAGGAGATAGAGACCGAGCGCCGTGCCGGCAATCGACACGGCCGCACTGCCCATGACCAGCCAGATCGAGGTCAGGTTCCGCATCGCAATCGCCAACACCAGCATGACCGCTCCGAACGCAATCAGTCCCCGGATCAGGAGGTCGTTGAGCTGCTTCTTCAAGTCCTTGCTTTCGTCGCTCTCCACTTTGAAGACGATCCCCGGCGGGAGCAGCCGGTGAATCTCGTTCATGGTGGCCTTGATTCGCTCGGCCGTTTGGATCGCATCCGCGCCGGCCATCCGGCTGATCTGCATCGTGACCGCCGGCACTGCGTTGATTCGGGCAAACCGGCCCCGGTTGTCTTCGTCGGGCCGGATCGTCGCCAACTCGTCGAGCCGAAACACTCGTCCACTCGGGGCCCGAATGACGAGCTGTCCCAAATCTTCGAGCGCCTTCGGCCGATCCCGAAGCGCCACGGTCAGCACGTTGGTGCCGCGCGGCTGCTCACCAAGGGCCTGGACCACCCGGGCCGAGGCCACGGCCGCCCGAATCACGTCGGGGTTGATTCCGAGTTGCCGAAGCCGAACCGGATCGTACGTTACCGCCACGCCGGGTTCCGCTGACCCCGAGAGCCCCACGCCACTCACACCTGGCACGGCCGTGACCCGGGGATACACCTGATCCCGGGTCAGCTTGGTCAGCGTCCCCGACGTGTATGGACCGACGATCGAATAGGTCAGGAGCGGCTGCTCATCGAGCTCCTGCGGAGTGTAGTTCTCGACGCTCGGCGGTTCAGCGCCCTGGGGCAACCGGTCCCGGAGCAACTCGATTCGCTCATGAATCTCGAGCCGGGCCAGGGTCACATCGGTCTTCGGCTCCAGCTCCACTTCCAGCCGCGCCGATCCATCGCCCGATTCGCTCGAGATCTTCTTGACCCCCCGGACACTCTGAATCGCCTCTTCCAACGGCGAGGTGAGATAGGTCTCCACCAACTCCGGCGCCGACCCAAACCAGGTCGCCGACACCGTCAACCGCGGCAGTTCGACCTGGGTCTTCGTCGCCAGCGGCAGTTTCGTAAACGCCACCCCCCCCGCCAACGTCACCGCCGCCCCCGCGGCCCACACCACCGCCGGCCGCCCCGCCGCCCATCTGATCATTGGCCCTCCGAGCGCCGAGATTCCACCCACACATAGGCCGTCGGCAGCAGAAAGAACGTCACCAACAGCGCCGTCACCGACCCGCCGATGACCCCGGCCGCGAGCGGTTGATACAACTCCCCGCCGCTACCCCACCCAAAGACCAGCGGGAGCACGCCGGTAATCGTCGTAATCGAAGTCATCGCGATGGCCTTGAGTCGCTGGTGGCCACCGGCAATGACCGCGTCGACGATCGGTAACCCTTGTTCCCGGAATCGCTGGATCGCATCGAGTTTGACCACGGCTTCGTTGTCGGCCATGCCGATCATCACCACGATCCCGATCATCGCGACCGCGTTTAGGTTCTGGCCGGTCATCCACAGGAAGAGAATGCCGCCGGCGCCGGCCAGCGGCACCGTCAGCATCACCAGCAGCGGCGTCGTGAACGAGGCGAATTCGCCGGCCAAGACCAGGAACACCAACGCCACCGACAGCACCGCCACCAGGGCCAGCTCTCGGGTCGTCCGCGCTTCGTCCGCTTGGGCTCCCCCGATGGTCACCTCAACTCCGGGCGGCAACGCCAGCGCCGTGATCCGCACCTGAACGGCCTCGGCGGCCTGCTTCAGTCCTCCCCGTTCCGCGACGGCTTCGACCACGCTGACCGGCCGTTGATTGATTCGGACCACCTCGATCGGCGCCCGGATGTCGGTGACGGTCACCAACTGCCCAAGCGGTACGCCCTTAATGGTCGTGGCCAGGGTGGTGTTGAGATCTTCATTGAAGGCGCCGGCAAACCGGACCTTGATCGGCGTCCGCCGGTCGGTTTCCCGGAAATCACCAGACGCAACGCCCCCCAAGCCACCCGACAACGCGTTGGCCACTTGATCGGACGTGATCCCGAGCCGCGCCATCTGACTCCGATCGAGGGTTACCTCGACCGTGGGTTGAGTGCTGGCGAAGGCATCGCGGACGTCGGAGAGGTCCGTGATACTGTCCAGGCTCTTCCGGATCGTATTGGCCCACTCGGCCGCTTCAGTCAGCTTGGGAGCCGCCACTTCGATCCGCACCAGCCGCCCCTCGCGGCCGATCAAGCTGCCGAACTCCGACTGGCCGGCCAAGTCGATGGCCAAGCTCCCTTGGGCCAGGTCGGGCACCGCGAGCCGGAGCGACTCAGCGAAGTCGCCGGCGTCCTTGTCGTCCGGCACCGGCACCAGCAGCTGGGCGCTGGCCGAGGTGCCGGGGTCGGCGCCCGCGAGCACCTCCTCGTCGGTGGCGACGCCGATCCGGCTGTAAATCCCCGACGAGCCTAACGCCCGGGCCGCTTCTTCGAGCCGTTTGGCTTGCCGGGCCGTCTCCTCGATCGCGGTGCCTTCCGGCAGTTTGAGGTAGGCCACCGCAATGCCTTCGTCCACCCGCGGCAGGATTTCCCGGGGCAACCGGAGCGTGATCACCACCGTAAACGCCGTCACACCGAGCGCGATCAGGACACAAAGCCCCGGACGAGCCAACGACCAGCGCATTCCCGACTCATACCAGGCCTCCAGTCGGCGGCCGAGCCGGAGCAGGGGGCCGTCACTGGCGGGTGCCAGGGTCTGCTTGCCCAACGTCTCGCCGACTCGGCCCCAGGCCATCATCACCGGCATCAGGGTCAGGGCCAGAACCAACGACGCCCCGACCGACATCACGACGCTCAGCGAAAGATCCCGGAACAGGGCTGCCGCGAGGCCTTGGACGAACACGATCGGCCCGAACACCAGGAGCGTGGTCAGGGTGCCGGCGGTCAGCGGTCCGGCCACTTCATTGGTGCCCTTGAGTGCCGCTTCCCACCGCGTCAGCCCGGCATCCATATGCCGGTTGGCGGCCTCCGCGACGACGATGGCGTTGTCGACCAACAACCCGACGCCCAAGGCCAAGCCGCCGAGCGAAAGGATATTGATCGTGACACCCATCAACTGGAGCAGGGTCAGCGCCACCAACACCGAAAGCGGCACCATCAGGCCGATGGCCACCGACGCCCGCCAATCGCGAAGGAACAGCAGGATGACCGCGAGCGACATCAGGCCGCCCACCACGATTTCCTGGATCAGATTGGAGAGCGCGTCGGTGACGAACTGGGCCTGGGCCGCTACGACCTTGATCTTGACCTTCGGAAACTCGGTCTTGAGCTGCTCGATCGTCTTGTAGATCTCGGCCGTCACGGCCACGGTATTGGAACCCGCGTCCTTATATACGACGAGTCCGACGGCCGGCCGGCTGTCCAGGGTGGTGACCGTGGTTGGGTCGGCCACCGCCAGGGTTACGGTGCCGATGTCGGCCAAGATGATGCCGCTCTTGGCCGGCCCAACCGGGGTCTTTTCGATCTCGGCCACGCTCTGGAACTCGGTGAGCGCCCGGAGCGAAAACCGGAATTGGCCCCGGCGAATCGAACCGCCGGCCGCGGTGGCGTTGGCCGATTTGAGCGCGGTCGCGATGTCGTCGGGGGTGAGGCCCAAGGCCCGCATCCGGTCGGGGTCGACTTCGACCCGGATTTCGTCCTTGGGTTCGCCGACCACCGCCACGCTCGAGATCCCGGCCAGCTGTTCCAGCCGACGGGCGTGGACGTCCTTGGCCGTTCGGGAAATGCTCCGGAGGTTGCCATCGCTGGTCAGGCCGAGCACGGCGATGGGCCGTTCGCCGGGGTCGCTGGTGAGCAGGGTGGGGCGCTCGGCGCGTTCCGGGAGGGCGCCGCGAGCGTTGTCGAGCCGTTCCCGGATCTGGAGCACCGTGGCCGCCATGCTGGTGCCCCAGGAAAACTTGAGCGACGTGGTGGCTTCGCCGTTCCGGCTCACCGACTTCACGTCGACCAATCCTGGCGTGGCCGAGACCGCCTCTTCGATCGGCTCGGCAATGAACCGGGATACTTCTTCCGCCGCGGCTCCGGGGTACAGGGTCCGGATCGTCAAGACTGGCAGCTCGATGTCCGGCAACAACGACACCGGCAGTTTGCCTAACGATACCGACCCGAGCAGCACCAAGGCCGCCACGGCCGAAATGGTGGTAACAGGGCGCTTCAGCGCCTGGGACGCGATCGACACTACGGGGTGCCGCGTTCCTGTTTGGCCACCAGCCGGACCGGGGCGTCGTGGGTCAGGGTCAGATGGCCCTCGACCAGCACCGTGTCTCCGGCGGCCACGGGAATCTGCCCGGTGGAGCTGTCGGCCAAGACTTCGGTTTCGAAGCCGTTGGTCCGGCCCGGAAAGATGTAAACCCACTGGGCCCGGCCGCCCTTGACCACGAACACCAGCGGCCGGCCGTCGCGTTCGATGACCGCCGAGGCGGGGACGATGGTGCGGTTCGGGAGCCGGGTGGCTTCGAGCCGGACGTCGGCGTACATCCCGGGCCGGAGGACGCCGTTCCCGGTGGCGCGGATCACCGCCCGCCCGGCGCGGGTGGTGCTGTCGACGAGCGGCAGGATGGCGGCCACTCGGCCCCGGATCGGTTTGTCGGGGAAGGCGGCGGCGGTGATGGTGGCATCGCCCCCGATCTTGATGAAGGCGAGGTCGTGTTCCAAGACCGAGGCTTCGATCCGGAGATTCTTCAGGTCGACGATCATGGCCACTTCCTGTCCTTGGGACAGCCGTTCCCCGACCGAGACCTTCATGTCTTCCACTACGCCATCGAACGGCGCAGTGATCGAGGCGCGTTCGCGGCGGAGCTTTGCTTCCTCGACCGCCGCCCGGGCTCGGTCCATCCCGGCCCGGATCTCGGCGCTGCGGAGCCGTTCGCCGGTCACGGCTTTGCCGGAGACGATCGAGTCGGGGACGATGTTGTCGAGCAGCTTGAGTTTGGCGTCTTCGAGATCGGCTTGGGCCCGGTCGACGGCGAGGTCGAGTTCGCGGGGGTCGACCGTAAGCAGCACCTGGCCCCGGGCCACCGATTGGCCGGGCCGGACGTTCACGGCCGAAATCGGGCCAACCGTCTCACTCTTGAGCATGGCCACGCCGTCGGACCGGACTTGGGCGGTGGTCACCACCGAGAGGATCAAGTCGCCGACCCGGACCGCTTGGCCAACCACCGGGAGCGTCACGTTGCTGGTGGCTGCGTCCTTGGCGGTGGAGTCGGCGGCACTGGTGCCACCGGCCTCGGTGCCGTCCGCGTCCGTCTTCTTACAGCCGGCCAGGAGCATCAAGGCCAAGGCGTAGATCGTGGGTTTGTTCACAGCGTCCTCCCAATGAGCGCTTCGATCTGCGCTTTGGATCGCAAGTAGTCGAACCGCGCGGTGATGGCGCCTTCTTCGGCCTGACTGAGCCGGTCTTGGGCCTGGACCAGGCGTTCGATTTCGATGGTGCCTAACCGGTATCGCTCGAGCTGCACCCGGGCATTGGCCCGGGCGGCGTCGAGATTGCTCCGGGCCACGTCGACCCGTTCCTGCGCGGTCCGGAGCGAGGCGAGGGCGCCGATCAACTGGGCTTCGACGTGGTGGGCCGCATCGGTTGACCAGGCCCGGGCCACGTCGAGGGCCACCGACCGGTTCACGACCTGCTGTTCGCGCTGGAACCCGTTGAATAGCGGAATCGAGACGTTGAGGCCGAGGTTCCGGTTGTTGAAGAGCTTGTACTTGGTGAGCGGATCTTGGTCGTTGCTGCCGTAGCTGGTGCTGCCGTTGAGTTGGACTTGGGGCCAGTACACCGCCTTGGCCGCGTTCAGGCTGGCCTTGGCCGACCGCACCGAGGCCTCGGCCTGGATCACCGCCGGCGAGCGCTCGCGGGCCTCGATCATCACGGCCGCGGTGTCGATCGCGATGGTCCGAATCGCGATGCTCGAGTCGTCGATGGCCGATACTCGCCCCGACACGCCGATGGCCCGGGCCAGATTGGCTTCGGCTTGGGCCAACTGGCTTTCTTCGGTGAGGAGCCGGAGCCGGGCTTGGGACACTTCGACCACGGCCTGGAGCGAGTCGGACACCGTGGCGCCGCGGGTCCGGAGCCGGGCCACCGCGATGGCGAGCTGCTCCTCGGCCCGGCGGATGCCGTCGCGCCGAACCTTGACCAGTTCGCCGTTCTGGAGCGCGCTGAAGAATTCGCGGCTGGTGTTGAAGGCGGTTTGCCACTTGCGGGCGTCGAGCGCAGCCTGGGTCCGGTCGCCCTCGGCGCGGGCGGCGGAGAGTTCGGCCCCGCGGCGAAACCCGGTGAAGAGGTCGATCCCGGCATTCAGTTGGAGATTGACCGAGGTGGTGGTGTTGTTGGCGGCGACCAGTTGCCCGGTGCGGGGGTCGATCCGTTGGAATTCCGACCGGCTTTTCCCGCCGCCGGCTCCGGCGGACACGCTGGGGAGGAACGACCCGTAGCGGGCCCGGGTTTCAGCGCCGGCGGAGCGGACGTCGCCCGCGGCTTGGACCACGTTGGGGTCGTGCTTTTGGGCCAGCGCAATGGCCTCGGCCAGGGACACGGCCCGTTGCTGGGCGGTGGCGTGGGCGGGGGCCAGGGCAGCGACCAAAACCAGGCCGAGCCCGGGAAACTGTCGTGAATTCATGACCTAATTCTACTTGGCAGGCCGAGCGGGGATAAGGAGGGCCACTTTAGGGTTGGCTTTAGGATGCGCTGGGGGCTGAAAAGGATGCACGGTTAGGGGTTAGTCGGCGGCGGGTCCTGGTCCACAGCATGTCGCTGAGGCGGGCCACCAACGCGACTCGCTCTGTGGCTGAGCCACCGACCCAAGCCTCACTGGCCTCGCGACTGTGTAGCGGTACGAGCCGGACGGTCATCGCGCCACGGTCTGTTGGCGTGAGTGAAATCTAGTCGGTCTGAGTGGCGCGGTGCGGTCGCATCGCTGAAATCTAGCACCCCGACGCCTAACGCCGGCCCTCAGCGGGCGATATTCTCCCTGACCATCCGACACCGAAAACCGTCAGGCCATGTTGGTCGGCTAGGGGATCTTGCCCTCGTTCAAGTCAATGGTTGCCCGCGGACCGGTTCCGTCGGTGTTGACCCGATAGACGAACCGCACATCGGGCCGACCCACCCGCAGCAACGTCCAGGTCGTCACCAAATCGATGACCTGTTGGTACGGCGGCTGCTTGGTGAGGTCGATCCGCCACTCGCGCACGTCGCGGAGTATCCCGCCGGGGATCGGGCGCTCGGACCGGCTCTCGGAGCGGTACACCACCGCCTGCCCGGTGAGATCATTCTCGATCCAGATCCGTTCGGTGCCGTCGTCGGCTGCTTGGGTTGTCGGTCGAGGCGGAACCAGCGCCAATCGCGGCTCGGGGAGCGGGGTTGCTCGCACCGGAACGACCGGCAGCGTTAGGTGCGAGGTCTCGTTGCCGTCCGGGCTCTCGAACCGGATTTCGTTTCGGGCCGGATTCGGATTCGGCCAATTCGAGGGCCAGTCGCTCGAGGCAAGGGTGACCCGGATCCGATGCCCTCGCTTGAACTGGTAGGAAATGTTCTGGAGGGTGACCTGATAGCGATACACCTTGCCGGCCATGATCGGGGTTGGGGCGACGACCTTCCAATCCGTCGGGCGCCGGGGATTCACGTTCGACTCGCGATAGGACGAGTTGATCCAGCCGCGGGTAACGAGCTCCGATTTGCCGTCCAGCAGGACGTCGGAAAGCTTGATCGTGAAATCGGTGTTGGCCGCGCTCGAGGTGGCGAAGAAAGTGATCTCGGCCATCCCGGTGACTTCGGTGTCCTCGGTCAGCGCCTCGGTCGTGAAGGTGAGCGACTCGGCCTCGTCGACTCGCTGGTCGGGCTGGACCAGGAAGTCGGTGTAGTCGGCATCGAACCAGGTGCCGTAGGGTCCGGCGGCACTGCCGACCCAGGGGTGATAGGTGAAGCGGCGGGGCGTGAGCTCCGGCTCGCTGGTGGGAGCCGTTGGTGTCAGGTTCCCCGCTGAACTCAAGTAGAACCGGGTGGGAACGGTCCGGGCGATCGGCCAATCCTCCTCGGCGCGCCACCGATTTTCCCGCATCACGAACACCGTCACCGGGGGCTCGCGGTCGATCCCGTTGTCCACGCCTTTCAGGAAGTGATCGAACCAAGCCAGGGTCGTCAGCTGGAAGTCGACCACGTGGCTCGGTCCGAAGCCGCCATGGGTCCACGGCCCGACGACCAATTTTTGCGGGACTCGCTTGGCTTTGAGAATCTGGTAGTTCTGGTAGGCCTCGTCGTGGTTCCGGGCATGATCGAAGTAGTTGCCGAACTGGAGCGTGGGGATGGCGAAGTCGGCGTACTTGCTCCGGAGGTCTTTCTCCTGCCAATAGGCGTCGTAGGTCGGGTGCTCCCATTGAGGCTGGAAAAATCCCTGCCAGCCGTTCTCGGCCTGATGGCGTTTCCAGATCTCGAGGTCGACGTACTTGCCGCCGTTGCCGTCGTCGTAGACCGGTCCCCGAAGCATCGTGGCCAGGACGTTGCTCGCGCCGTGCCATACGTAGGGGTGATTGCTCCGCACACCGCCCGGATACCAGTGATCGCCGAAGAAATTGGCGTAGGCACTGTTGACCGAAATCGCCTTGAGGTGGGGTGGCTTCAGTGCGGCCACCCGCGTGGCGTTGATGGCGCCGTACGAAATGCCCCACATTCCGACCGCGCCCGTGGACCACGGCTGCCGGGCAGCCCACTCGACTAGGTCGTAGCCGTCGCGGTAGGACTGGGCGTCGAAGTAGTCCCGCATCACGCCCTCGGAGGTACCGGTGCCGCGCCCTTCGGCAAAGACGGTGACGTAGCCCCGCGCGGCGAAGTACGGATTCGGATCTTTGCCATAGGGCCAATACGAGACTACGACCGGAAACTTGCCCCCGCCATTGGGCCGCACGACATTGGCGGCGAGCCGGATCCCGTCGCGCATCGGGACCTTCACCTCGTATTCGGTGGTGACTTGGTGGCGGGGCTCGGAAAGATTCGGATAGGGACCCTCGGTTTGGGCGGCGATGGACGGAGTCAGCCCTGCCGTGCCGATCGCCAGGAGGAATCGAAGCGCGATTGCCTTCATCTCGGCCAGAGCCATCCGAATACGCCGGCGGTCAGCAAGGCGTCGATGAGACCGTCCATCGTCGCCTTGAGGGTCAGCGACCAGGCGCGGGAATACCAAATCGACATCTGCCAGATCGCCAGGCTATACCCGGCGAACGCCACGGTGCCGGGCTCGGCGGCGGCCCGGATGCCGAAATGGAGGGCTGTCGGGGAATACCAAACCAGCACTTCGGTGGTTTGGACCGCGGGCCGGCCATCGACCGGGCTGTATTGGGTAAAGTTCCCGAGTCGAGCGGCCCGGCTCCACGCCGCGTCATCGAGGATGCCGTCGACGACCGCCGTAGCCTCGAGCCTCGGCGGCGCAATCTGGGTGACGGTGAGTTGGAAGAGGAGCAGCGGTACCATTGCCGCACTACGCTAACGTTGCCCGAGAGGCAGGGGAAGGGGTCAGATCCGTGGTGTCTCGGTATTACCGAGCCTACCTTCCGGTACTGTAGCTCACCGCCCTACTCGACGAGGAACGATGTGATCGTGTTGGTCACCTGATGGCCGGGCCGTTTGTCCCGGGAGCCTCCGCGACCCCCAAGGGATTCCGGTTTGCGCTGGGGACGCCGGAGCAGCCGCGATCCCTGGTGTGGCGGCTCTGGACCCGGGACGATGAGGTCCATGTGACCGTCAGCGCTGCCGGCCAGACGACGGAACTCACCGCGTATCCGACGGGCCGATGGCGGATCGACATGGGCGGCGTCGTGAGCCGCTGGCACCGACCCAAACCGTTTCGGCCCGGGTGGACGAGGGGTCCCGACATCGTCTTGCCCGGTCTGGCCGCGGCTCTCGAGCCGATTGCCAAGGCCCCGTCCCGGACGGAGCCGATCACGTGGCTGTCGTTGCCGGCGGCCGGCCAGGCCGTCCGGATTCAGCTTTGGTTCGCCGAGCCGGGAGCGGATCAGCGGCGCTGGCTCTCCGCCTTGCCGGACCTGGCCCAACCGCTCGTTGGATTGCCGTTACGACGGGCGGGTTCGGTCCATCTGGTCCGGGTGGATGAGCCCCAGGCGCCGTCGGCTGATCTCTCATCCTCCCGGACCTTCCCGAGCCGGGGGGTCATGGTCAGTTCAGACCAAGCCGGCCGGCCGTCCTTCTTCGAGACGGGCGGATGAAACGGGTTCCAACGTTCGGGGGTGCTGGTTCATCCAAGTAGGGTCCCCTTCGTCAGAGCCTCGATGATCGTCGCCGTGCTTGCGTTCGCCGTTGCCATGCAGCCGCCCCTCACCCGCGATTCCGCGGCCGTGGCCCGACTGTTCACCTCCCTCCGGGGCGCTGACTCGGCGGTGTGCGAGTTGGCTGGCCGGGCTCTGACCAACTTCGGCGGCTGGTGGGGCGCCAACGGTGACCTCCCGATGCCGATGCCGATGCCGATGCCGTTTGCTGACGGCGGGATCCACGTCAATCCGTCGATCCACGGCGTCGGCTGGCACAAGAAGGCCGACGCCGTGGCCCTCGGCGCCTTCCGGGTGGGCCTTCGCGACCCAAGCCGGTGCGTCCGGCACATTGCCGCCAGGGTACTGGGGGACGCCAAGCCGCCCTGGGCGTACCAGACCTTCACTGCGATGTCCAAGGATGCGGATGCCGGGCTTCGGGAAACCGGAATCCTTGGCCTCGGCGAGCTCGAAGACCCCCGGTCACTGGGCGGCCTCGGTGACGCCCTGGCCGACCGGGAGACCCGGGTCCGGGCCATGGCGGCGTGGGCGTTAGGCGAGCTCGAGGACTCCCGCGCCATCGAACCGTTGAAACGGGTCCTTGCAACCGGAACGCGGTTGTCTGACCTCCGTCGCCTGGTCCGTCAGTACGGCCGCGCCGCAACGAGTGTGTTTCCGAGTGGCCCCTACCGGAAGGGCGGAGTGTACGGAACTGATCCGAACTTCCCGGTGCCGACGCAGGAAGAGCTCCAGAATCCCGGCGCCAAGTGTCTGGATCGTAACGCCTAGCGCATTGAACAACTGGAAAGGGTAGGAGACTCTGTCTCCCACCCTTTTTTGTTGCCCACTCGCGCTACCGGTCCCACCACAGCTTCGGTGCCGGCGCCGGGTGGTTTCCGATCTCGGCCATCGTCTCCGCATCGAACAACCGTCCGTTCACCATCACGTACCGGACCGAGGTGCTGTTGCGGATGGTGGTGAGCGGGTTCTCGTCGAGCACCAACAGGTCGGCCAGCTTCCCCGCCCCGAGCGATCCGATATCCCGGTCGAGGCCGAGACTCACCGCGCCGCTCAACGTTCCGGCCCGGAGCGCCTGGTGGGGTGACATCCCGCCCTGCTCGAGCATCCACATTTCCCAATGGACGCCAAGGCCCTGGACTTGGCCGTGGGCCCCAGTGTTCACCTTGACGCCACCGTCCGCGAGGGCCTTGGCGGCCCGCGCCGTGCCTTGGTACGAGTAGTCGTCGTCCGCGGCCAGTTCCCGCCGGCGGGCCCGGGCCCCGAGCACCCCAGGCGCCGAGAATCGCCGGAGCCGCTCGTTCTTCCAGACCTCGGAGTGGGCGTACCAATAGTACTCGCCGCTCACCCCTCCGAAATTGACGATCAAGGTCGGAGTGTATCCGGTGGCACTTGCCTGGTACACCTTGAGGGCGTCCTGGTAGAGGGGAGCCACCGGAATATTGTGTTCGACGGTGGTGTGGCCGTCGAGCACATGGGTCATGTTGTAGAAGAACGTGCTGCCTCCCTCGGGCACCACCATCATCCCGAGTTGGCGCGCCGCCTCGACGATTTGCTGGCGGGCATCCCGGCGGGGCTGATTGTAGCTTTTCACACTGAAGGCGCCGACGGCCTTCATCCGGCGCAGATGGGTCAACGCGTCTTCGAACGACGTGGTGATCGCTTTGGCGCCGCCTTCGGCTCCGTACAGAATCGTGCCAGTCGAGAACAACCGTGGGGCGGTGATCATCCCCGCCTTGATCATCTCCGAGGCGCTGAACACCATCTCGGTCGAATTCGACGGGTCATGCATCGTGGTCACGCCGAAGGCCAGGCTCTGCAGCAATGAAGGATTCGTTGTCGCCGTGATCCCGTTCGATCCGGTGCCCACGTGAGCATGGGCGTCCACGAGGCCCGGCATGACGAACCGGCCGCTGATATCGATCCGCCGGGCGTCCGCCGGCACCGCCACCTGGTCGGACGGGCCGGCCGCTACGATCCGATTCCGGTCAATCACGACCGTTCCGTTGGTGATGACCTCGTCGCCGTTCATCGTGATGACCGTTCCGCCGACCAAGGCGATTTTCCCGCTCGGCCGGTCAGTGTCGGTTGGGAAGCCAATTGGGACGCCGGTTGCCTCCGGCTCGCGCTTGAGGCTGGTGGTATCGGCGGCTTCAAACCCAAAGGTCTGGTTCAGGTCGCGCTGAAACAACTCGGGTCCGAGGGACCAGTAGAGCCGCCGGCTGTCGGCCGACCAATGGAGGTCCTCGCCGGCGTCCCGGGACACCCGCTTGACCGGCACGTCGGTGGCGGATGACCCGAGCTGAACCGCTCGTCCGGTGGCCGTGAACGGCGCCAGATAAGCATTGAACCGTTCGACCCACGCCACATACCGCTCGTCGGGCGAGATGACGAACTGGGTCGCGCTCTCGGAGGTCACGTGGACCCGCCGTTCGCCGCCGGTCAGATTGACGCTGATGAGCGCCGGCTTGCTGCTGTCCGAAGCGGTCAAATAGAGCCGCTCACCGGTGCGCGAGAACGTCGGCTCGGTGCCCTGCGTCGTCACGAGGACCGGTTCACCGCCGGCGGTGCTGACCCGGTAGATCCCTTGGTCCCGGCTCGAGCCGGGACCCCGGAGTTCGTCGCCTCCGGTCCGGCGAAACACCACCTGTTTGCCGTCGGGCGAATACCGGGGCGTCACATAGTGGCCCAGGCGGGCCGTCAAGGTGCGGCCGGCCCGGCCGTCGACACCCACCGTGCGAATGGCGCCGAGCGAGTCGTCGTCCCAGGTGGCATAGACGATCGTCGCCCCGTCCGGCGACCACGAAGGAAACAGTTCCAAACCCCGGCCGCCGGCGGTGAGCCGCCGCGGAGTTCCGTTCGGCACGTCGCGAAGGTAGAGTTTGCCGAGCGCGGTGTAGACCACCCGCCGCTGATCGGGCGAGACGGTCACCCAGCGGAGCAGCTTGACGTCGAAACGATCGGGCGCCACCGTCTGGGGGAACCGGACCGCATCGGTAATCGTCTGTTTGACCGACGCGGTGAACGGGATGTTGGTCGCCTGCCCCGTCGCGGCGTCCACCCGCCAGAGTTTGCCCTGCGCCCAAATGACCAGGCTCTTCCGGTCGGGCGTCCAGTCGTAGCCGGGGTAGGTGCCGAAGAGCGACCAAGCCTCCTGTTGATCGTGATCGAGGCCGTCCCAGAGCGGACGCTCTCGGCCGCTTTCCATATCCTGCAAAAAGAGGACACTCTTCGGCCCGACCCGGCGAATGAAGGCCATGGTCCGGCCGTCCGGTGACGGCGTCGGGGCGAGCGAACCGCCGGGACCTCGGATCCATGTTACCCGTTCGCCGGACTCCCGGTCGAGGCGCTGAATGACGTACACCGTGCCGTGCGGGTTGCGGTTGTAGTCGAAGCCTCCACCCGGCGAGACATCTTCCGAGAAGTAGACATATCGGCCATCCGGCGACACGGCCGGTTCGGTGGCGTTTTGCTCCCAGTTCCGCCGGTCGGTCAACCGGAGCCCGGCGCCGCCGGCTGCGTGGAACAGCCACATTTCCCCGGCGCCAAGCGAGCGGGTGTTGCGGAAGTGCTTCCGCCCGACGAGATACCTGCCGTCCGGCGTCCACGCCGGGTTCGACACCTGCCGTTCGCGCTCTTTCGACACCTGGCGGAGGTCCCCCCCTCCAACGGCCATCGTCCAGATGTTTTCGATCCCGTCTCGATCGCTCATAAACGCGATCCGGGCGCCATCCGGCGACCATCGCGGCATCGTCTCGTACGCCGGGCCGCCGAGGATGGCGGTGGCTCGGCCGCCGGTGGTGGGCAGGGTGTAGATGTCGCCTAACAGATCGAACACCACCGTCCGGCCGTCGGGCGAAACGTCGACCGACATCCAGGTGCCCTCGGACGTCTCGAAGGCCACCTCGCGCGAGGGACCGTGCTTGGCCTGCACGTCCCATTTGGCGGGAATGGTGGGCGAGGCGGCTTTGGTGCTGTCTTGTGCGGCGAGAGAAACGGGGCATGCCAGCGCGGCAAGGAGGAGTGGTGTCCGCATCTCAGCGGGACCAGGGCGGGACGATCCCGTTCATCCGGGCGTAGGCGATCGATTGCCCGAGATGTTCGTTCATGTGGGCCACCAATTGAAGCAGCACGGACCACTGCGGTACCGCCCGGCCGTATTGGATGGTCTCCTCTGACGGGTCACGAAGCCCCGCCACGACGGCGCGAACGTGCTCGGCCGATTCCTTGAGCAGGGCTACGATCCGGGCCTTGTCGGCAATGTCCTCGGTGGCATCTCCGTCCCGGCCTCCGGGTGCGGGCACGCCAAGACTGGTGGCGGGATAGAGGTAGTTGTAGTGGGCCACGTGGGCGTACACCTTGGCGACGGTCATCACGCCGGGGCCCGGGCTCCACCCGTATTTGTCCGCCGGCATGGCCTCGGCCAAGGCAATGAACTTGGGCATCGACTCTTTGAACTGGAGGAGTGCCTCTGCGGCGAATCCGGCGGCCGTGCTGGGGGCTGCTTGCGCTGTGAGTACCGGGGCGCTGCAAAGCGCCAATCCGGTGAGAACGATACCAGTCCATCGTCGCATGATTACCTCGGAGAAAGAGTTCAACGGGTCAGCCGCCGAAGTAGGACGGCAGCCGGAGACTCCGCATCGTGTGGAGGCCCGGCTTGGCGGCCAACACCGCGGGGATCGAGTTCACGGTAATGGACGCCGTCGCCACATCGCCGTGGACGCCGCCCTCGATCCGGGAGTAGATCGGCGGCGATCCCGTGATCCGCACCGCATCATAGGACGCCGGCGCGCCAAGATAGGCCTCCATGTGGAGGGTAATGACCGGTGCGCCGTTCACGAAACCGACGCCGTCCTGAATGATGCCGCGGACCCGCCCGGCCGGCACCGTCAGGAACTCGCTCGACACCGCCGTCTCGGCCATCTTGGGCAGAATCTCGTCGGTAATCCGATCGAGGCGCCATCCCATCGCGTCGGCGATCATCGCGATCGATTCGGTGAGTCCGACGTGGCGGACCGTTCCCGCGGCGACCCGCTCCTGGAACTCGGCCAGTGTGAGGCCCGCGCCGATCTTCTGCTGGAACGGCAACCGCCGCCGGGCGGCATCCTGAACCCGGTCCACGTGAATCGCATCGACCCGCTCGCACACGGCGGTCAGGGCAATCGGCAGTGCATCCATCGTGAACCCCGGATTGACCCCGGTTCCGAGTACGGCCACCTTCGCCTTCTTGGCCATGGCGTCGATCCGTTTGGCCAACTTCCGGTGCGTGCAGTAGGGATACGCCAACTCTTCGGTCGTCGACACCACCGGGACCCGGCGTTTGAAGATGGTCTCGAGTTGGGCCGCGACGGTTTCGAGCGACGAACTGGTGCAGAGGACCACCACGTCCGGCTTGGCTCGCTTGATCGCTTGGGCCACGTCGTCGGTGACCTTGACCCGGAGTTTCCGGTCGAGCCCGGTTACCGTGCCCAAGTCTTTTCCGACCAGGCTGTCGTCGATATCGACGGCGGCGACAATCTTGAACCCCGGCCGCGTCGCGACCTGGCGAACGATGGCGGCCCCGATCGGACCGAGCCCCATGTGCATCACCCGAATGGTCATTCCGTGCTCCTGGCAAGTGAACGAACGGGGAGAAACTAGGCTTTTCGAGCCCCGCTCGCCACCATGGCGGCCGGTGGATATCTTGGAACCATGCGGAATTCGATCATCGGGTCGATCCTGCTGTCCGTGGCCGGTTCGGTTGGGGGCCTCCTGGCCCAAGACAGCGTCGTCGGGGTCAGCCGGATCGTGGCCGTCGGCGACGTCCACGGCGACTTCGCCCAGTTCACCACCGTCCTCCGCCAGGCCGGCGTCATCGATGCCAAGAACCGGTGGGCTGGCGGCCAAACCCACCTGGTTCAGACCGGCGACGTGCCCGACCGGGGTCCCGACTCCCGCCAGGTGATGGATTTGCTCATGGAGCTCACGCCGCAGGCCGAAAAAGCCGGCGGACAGGTCCATGCCCTGATTGGGAACCACGAAGCGATGAGGGTCCTCGGCGACCTTCGCTACGTCTCACCGGGAGAGTACGAAGCGTTCCGAACGTCCGCTTGGGTGGGTCGAGCACCGGCGGGCGTTCGAGAGCAAGGGTCGCTACGGCGCCTGGATCCACCAGAACAACGCCGCGGTCATGAGCGACGGGTTCCTCTTCCTCCACGGTGGCATCGGACCGAACTACGCGGCGACGACCCTTCGCGACATCAACAACGGCGTGAGGCAAGGGCTCGTGGTCGGAACGGATCCGGGCATGGCCGAAGACGGTGAAGGGCCGCTCTGGTATCGCGGCCTGGCCACCAGCGAGGAAGCGCCGCTCGCGGCCCACGTTGATCAAGTGTTGGCCAATTTCGGGGTCCAGCACATCGTGATCGGCCACTCCGTGACCGCCGGGACGGTGATGACCCGGCACGCGGGCAAGGTGATCATGATCGATGTCGGCCTTTCGGCGGTCTACGGGGGGCCGCCCGCGTGTTTGGTGATCGAAAACGGCAAGCCGTATACCCTGCACCGGGGGCAGAAGCTCGAACTGCCTGAGGGCGGGGCCGATCCGCTACCCTACCTCAAGGCGGCCGCCGCGCTCGACCCGCAGCCATCCCGGCTCCAAAAACTGATCGACCAACTCGAGGCCCAGCCTGCCGGAGCCGCCCGTCTCGGCCGAGTCGGATAGTCTCGGGCTACCATGGCAAAGTGGATCGCAGCGCCGTCGCGTTGGCCGGCGGGGGCGCCATAACTACCGCGGCACGACGACTCGTGCCACCACGTTCCGCGTGAGCGAGCTGACGTAGAGGGTGTCACCCGCGGCCACGGCACCCGTGGTCGCGTGGAATCTCCCGGTCGGGTCCTGCAGGTTGGAGCGAACCTGGCCCGTGGTATCGATCCCGATCACCATCCCATAGGCCGCGGCCTCCCGGACCCGGAACCGCTCCGGCACTCGATACAACATCTTTCGGAAAAAGGGCGACATCGCTCGAATCTTGGTGGTTTCCGGGCTCCTGGGCGCGAATAACCCGACCCAGAACGTGCCATGGCCGTCGTACCCGATATTGTCCGGCACGCCGGGGAGCCCTTCGATGAACACCTCCGATTCGCCGGCTCGCGGCCCGGCAAGCCAGTACCGGAGGATTCGCCCCGTCATCGTCTCATTCAACAGCAACCACTCCCCGCCCGGGCCAACCGCCACGCCGTTGGCAAAGTCAACCGAGTCGAGCGCGACCGTCGTAGCGCCCGACGCCGGGTCATAGCGCAACAGTCGGCCGGTGGGCCGGCTCTCCCAGAAGTCCAGCAGTCCGCCGGTGGCGACGCCCCACCGTTGCGAGGCGTCCGAAAACCAGATGATGCCGTCCGGCGCGATGTCGAGCGCGTCCGTAAACACCAGCCGCCTCCCGCCGCCGCGATCGGTCAACACCGTTACCACTCCGCCCGGCGCCACCGAGAGGAGACCACGGACCGCGTCCGCCACGATCAACGTGCCGGTTCGGTCAAACCGGAGCCCAAGCGGCCGCCCTCCGGTATTCGCGATCGCGTCAACCCGCCCCGTGGTTCGGTCGATCCGGACGACGGTCCCGTTCGCGAGCCCGGTGTAGATCCCGCCGTCCGGTCCGATGGTCAGATCCTCGGGCCCAGGTGCGGGCATCAGCAGCGTATCGGCAGCCGTGAGGAGCGAGTTAGGCGCGAACGGGCCGGTGAACCCGGCGTTCGGGGTAGGGGTCCACGGGGCTGGTTCGATCGGGATCGGGGCCAGCAGGAAATACAGAAGTACGACGCCAACCAGCGTCGAGAGGCCGCGGCCCAGTGGCTTCATCGGAGTCTCCCTGGCTAAACAGTCACGCCTCCGAACAACCGGCCCACCCACAAGGTCACTCCCATCGCGACCGCACCCCAGAACGCCACCCGCACCGTGCCCGCCAACACCGGAGCGCCGCCGAGCCGGGCGGCGAGCGCACCTAAGCCGGCCAGCAAGACCAACGTCGTGGCGACCAATGCCAACGTGAGGCTGCTCGGCGGGAGCAGGGCGGCCAGCAGCGCGGGCGGGGCTGCCCCGAGCGCAAACGCGCCAGCCGAGGCCAGTGCCGCCTCGATCGGGCGAGCCCGGGTGCCTTCAGACATCCCCAATCCGTCGCGAGCATGGGCGCCGAGTGCGTCGTGGGCCGCCAATGCCCGGGCGACCTCAGCGGCCAACTCGGGGCTGAGACCCCGGCTTTGGTAGATCTGGGTCAGCTCGGCGTGCTCCAACGCGGGCGACTCGGTGAGTTCGCGCTTTTCCCGGGCCAGGTCGGCTGTTTCGGTGTCCGCTTGGGAGCTGACCGAGACGTATTCGCCCGCCGCCATCGACAGCGCGCCGGCCACCAGCCCCGCCACCGCGGTCAGGAGGATCGCCTCTCGGCTCGGCTCCGCCGCCGCAACGCCCACCACCAAACTGCTGGTGCTGATCAGCCCGTCATTGGCCCCGAGCACGGCCGCCCGAAGCCAACCGATGTGTGCCCCGTCCGATGAAATTCTCGATGGACCATCCGCCCCCGTCCCAGCTCATTGGGAGCTGACCCCAAAAGGTACTCCAAAACCGAACTTGAGGTGGACGTCCTTCTGCTTGAGCTTGCTGCTGGTTTGGGTCGTGACCAGGTAGTCGGCATTGTAGCTGTAGAGATCGGCGCCGACACTCAAGCCGATGCCGCCGAGTCGAAGCCCCGCGCCGGCCCCGAAAATCCCGGTGAGATAGCTGGACTTGGCCGCGTTCGTGAAGGCCACCCCGCCCCGGCTGATCATCCCGAGGCCGCCATTGACGAAGAGGGTCAATGGGCTGGTGATCGGAAGGATGAAGACCACGAGCTGGCCGGCCCCCGTAAACAGCTTGGCGTCGCGCTTCTGGAGGCTGCTGCCCGGCCCGATCTGATAGGTCGTCGGCACGTAGTTGCCGCTGAACGATACGCCGAGGTGCTTCCCGAAGGTGGCCCCGATTCGGGCGCCGAACGAAAACCCACCCTCGAGCGAGTCGACGGTGCCGGTGGTGGCAATACTCTGGAGTTTTTCGGTCGGGATGTAGAAGCCGACCTGGGGGGCAAAGTTCAACCGGGTTTGGGCCTGGACGGCCGGGGCGACAAGGAGGGCAAGCAGGACCAGGTGGGCCGGGCGCATTCGGATGACTCCGGTCGAAGTTTGGGTGGTCCAGGACAGTTCCAAACTACACCGACCGGTCACCGGAGTCTCACCTGGGTCTCATCTTCCGCTTGCCTTGGCTAAGTGCTTGTCGGAATGAGAGTTGTTAGCTGCGGGAATCCCCGATACCTTTCGCGGCCATGGCAGACCGCCTCGATCCAACCCTCAAAGATCCGGCGTCATTCCGACACTGGACGCCAGTCCTGATCCGGTTTCGGGATCTGGATTTGCTCGGCCATGTCAACAATGTGAACTTGGCCGGCTGGCTCGAAGACGGCCGGGTGTCGCTGGAACTGCCGATCCAGCCGCTGTCGAGCGACTATCGCGGTCCGGTCATCGTGTTGGTCGATTCCCACATTCAGTATCTCGACGAAACCCGGCTCGGCGACGAAGTGAAGGTCGGGACCCGGGTCCAGCGGATCGGCGGCACGTCCGTGGTCATCGGCCAAGCGGTGTTCGCGAGCGGGCGGTGCGTCGCGATTGCCGAATTCGTGGAAGTGCTGGTCGGCAACGAGTCGCGGAAGCCGGAGCCTTGGCCGGCCGAGTTCCGGGCGTTGTTCGAGCAATGGCGTTAGCGCTCCTGATCGGGGCCCAACTGGCGGGGTTGCTGCTGATGCCGCTCGGGTTGCCAGGGCTCTGGCTGATGCTCGCCGCCGGTCTCGCCACCCTCGCCGAGATTCTCGAGCTTACCCTCACCGCCCGCTATACCAAGAAATACGGCGGTTCGTCCCGGGCCGGCTGGGGCGCGTTGTTCGGTGGCTTGGCCGGGGCGTTCATGGGGGTGCCGATTCCGATCGTCGGCTCGGTCATCGGCGCCTTCGCGGTGATCCTCGTCGTCAGAGCGTTCTAAGCCGGTTTCGCTAGCGACAGGCCGCGGCCTTTGGCGCCGAGCAGAGCTTTTTTGTCGTGAACTGTCGGTCGGCCCGGATCGCGGCCTCCTCGAACAGCACCGGTTTCGATTTCTTGTCCGAGAACAACAGCGTTTGGTCCGCGTGGTTCGGCGAATCTGGGTTATCCGATTGCGACGGCGCCAGCACCGAACGGGCCACCGGTCCCCGGTCGGTAAACTGCACCCACAGGATGTAGCTCGACCCGTGGACCGGAGTGTCCCAGCCCTTGCCGGGCACCCAGCCCGACTGGGACATCATCAGGTTGTATTGCCCGGTCTGCGGCGGACCGCCGTGAATCGGGATTCGTTTCCCGGCCCGCTCTTCGATTTGGTAGGCCCGAAGCATTCCGCCTAACGGGATCCCGGAATCCCGGAGGTCGGCAATCGCGGCGGTCAAGGCCCGGGTGATCCGGGGGTTGGCGGTATTGAGCCCGCGCGGGGTGGTGGCCGGTTCCTTCGGGTCGAACGGCACGGTGAACAACTCGGCGTCCGGCGCCGGGTTACTCCCGAGATTCTCCATGAACCGCCGCCAGAGTACGGCACCCGGGCTGTCGAGATTATCGGTCAGGTCCCAACCCGCCAGGACATCGCAGGCCTCGGGGATGCCCTTTTGGTTCGGCATCCGCCGGCAATGCGCCACCAGCGAGTCTCGCCAAAGTTCGCCCGAGAGGACCCGATTGTCCATCGTGATCTGCTCGAGTTGTGCGAGGCTGAAGCCCCGGCCGGGGTGCCCGTCGGAGCCGGCGAGCCGTTGCCCGATTTTCAGGAGCCCGTTCCGGGTCCGGAGACTTCGGGGCGTTCGCTCGTCCCCGATGATCCGGGCAAATCCCTCGAGCGGCTGGGCCGGGTTGTTGCTCCAGTGGCTGTCGTTGGAGTTCGTGACGTAATCGGTCCGGGCCAACGACGGGAGGCTGCCGGGGCCCATGATACCGGGCACGACGGCGTCCGGGTCGGTGGCCCATTCACAGTCCGCCCGCCAGCCGTCGAGCACCGCCAGTTGTTGCTGGGCCCAGAGCCGCTGGCCCGCTTCGGACGTGACACATTGTTTGATTTTCGCGTCGGTCACGTTCGGCACGGCCGATCGGTCGCCGTACACGACCCGGCCCGAGTCATCCGCGGCCGCGGTGTTGAGCCAGCCCAAGGCCTGGTACCGTTTCCCGGCTTCGTCGAGTTCCTGGGCCGAGCGGGCCAGCATCATCTCCATTTGCTGGTTGAGCCACCGGAAACTCATGGTGACGCTCCGGACCGCGTAGGCCGCAACCGGGGTCCACTCGAAGGCGGCGTCGGCGATGACCGGCCCGTAGTGGGTCTCAAAGAACGTGTGCCGCCGGGTGGTGAGCCGCCCGTCGGTCTCTTTGACCTCGACCGTTACCGTCCGGGGCGTCATCGGCCGGACCTGGCCCTCGTATTCGTAGGACGTGGCCGCTCCCGGGGCGAGCCGAAGCTGATACACCGTCTCGCGCTTCGGGACGCTCGCGGTGTGGGTCCAGGCCACGTGCTCGTTGAATCCGAACAGCACGAATGGCAGCCCTTCGAGGACCGCGCCATAGACGTTGAGCTTACCTGGAACCGTGAGTTGGGCCTCGAACCACCGTTCCGGCTCATGCCACCGCCAGTGCGGGTTGGCGAACAGCATGCCCCGGCCGTTGTCGGTGGCGTCTCTGCCGAGTGCGATCAGGTTGCTCATCGTCACTTGCGGTGGGGCGCCTTCCAGCGCCCCGAATCCCGGGCTCGGCGCCGATCCCCGCCAGCCCGCCGACGGGGGCAGGGCATCATTCATCGGTCCGATCCATCGGGTGCTGGTGTAGGCGTTCCAGTGGAGCGCCCGGAGGTACACGTCCTGTTCGGTGATCGGACTAACCCACGGCTTGCCCTGGCACCGCCGGTCTGGAATCCCGCCCACGCCGACGTCGGCCAGGTACCGGTTGTACCCGGCGACGTACCCGCGGACCAAGTCGCGGACCAGCGCAGTCGGTCCAAGGGGCCCCGGTTGCCGCAATTCACTCCCGACGACATCGAGGTCGAGGATCCGTTTCCAATAGAAGTCGCTCTGAAGGTTGGTGGCCGTCTGGCGGCCGTCCCGGACCCCCTCGACGCCGAAATACTTGGAGCGTTCCCCTCGAACGGTCACCCACCGGTCGGCCACGGTGCAGATTTCGGCCTTGGCGAACGCATAGCCAAAACCGAAACCCGCGCCAGCCAGGTCGGACGCCAGCACGTGGGGCACGCCGAAGGATGTGGTCCGGATCTCTGCCTGGAACGACGTCTGGGCGTGCCCCGCGGTCGGAGCGAGCGTGAGCAGCAGGAGGCTGAATTGAAATCGCATGGGGTGTCCGACCTGGTTAGTCGTTGCATCGCGCCGGTTCGTTGGCGCTATTTTCGGAGCAGGTAGTGGCTGTAAATCTCTCCCGGTCGATACAGGAGTTCCACTCGAATCTCGACGGCCGACCCGGGCCGGCGTATGAACAGATAACGCGTCGTACCCGCCACCCAGGTCAACTCAGATTCATAGACCGGCACGACCGGTTCCGCGCCCGGCACGGTAACCGTGAGCCCGTTCGTGGTGTCCACGGTTACGGTCAAGATGCCCCCGCGCCGAAGACCCCGGTAGACCCCGGCCAGCCCGGTGAGATCGGGTCGCCGGTTGTTCGGCGCCGCGGACACCCGGCCCAGCACGATCGACGCCAGCGCGTCGGTCAACAGGGTCGGCGCCCGGGCTTGGTCGTTCTGGAGCACGATCACGAGCAGATCGGCGTCCGGATAGAACCCGGCGTTCGACAAGAAGCCGTCGATCGCGCCGCCGTGCTCGATCGTGGCGCGACTGAACGATCGGTGGACCGCGAGGCCACCGCTGTAACGGATCGGCGTGCCGTCGGCGAGGGGGCGGGGGGAGATCAGCTTCGCGTACGTCGCGGAGCGCAGGACCCCGCCATGATGGAGGGCCTGGTTCCATCGAATCAGGTCCCGGACGGTGGCGCACATCGATCCGGCGCCGTAGGGCCAATGGTGGTTGATCACCGTGGCGTTGACGATCTGGCCGCTTCGGCGCTGGTAGCCCCGAGCCCGTTCCTTGATCAACGCGGCGGCATCGCAATACCGGGAGTCTCCCATGCCGAGCGGTTTGAGGAGAGAGTCGCTCGGATAGGCCTCGAACGACTGGCCGCTCACCCGCGCGACGATCATCGCGCCCAGGAAGAAGCCGGTGTTGTTGTAGATCATCTGGGAGCCGGGCTCGAACACCAGTGGTTCCCGGTTGACGAGCCTGAGGATGGTGTCCCGCGGCAGCGTCTGGACGCTCAACCCGCCAAAGGCCGGGAGTCCGGTGTATTCAGCGAGCCCGGAGGTGTGATCGAGGAGTCGCCAGACCGGGATGACCCGGCTGTGGGTGTTGAGATCAGGCAAATAGGTCCGGACATCGGCGTCGAGATCGAGCAGGCCCCGGTCGGCCAAGTGGTGCAGGGCCACGGCGGTGAACTGTTTCGTCATCGCGCCGATGGCGTAGACCGTCCGGTCAGACCCGGGGATCTCGTGTTCGAGATCCGCCATGCCATAGCTCCGGTAGAGGAGAGTGTCGCCTCGATGAATCACCGCAACGGACATCCCGGCCAGAGCTCCGGCGGCAAGGTGAACCCGGGCCGATGTGGCGGAGTTGGTCCTCGCCCACACCGGGTCGGAGTCACTCCCCACGGTCACGAAGGGGGTCGGCGTGGCCGTCATCGTGCCGCAGGAAGGGAGCAGCCACCGCCAACTCCTGGCCGCCGCCGAAGCGGCGCTGGTCGAGGCCAAGAGCCGCGGCGGCGATTGCGTGGTGCTCGCTTCGCTCTGAGCCGAGAGCAGCGCCGAGCCGATCGGTCACCCCAGGACAGGTAACCGGCGGATCTTCTCCTGCCACTCCCGTGGGCCCGTCTCATGTACGTTATTCCCCGCGGCGTCGACGGCCACCGTGACGGGCATCTCCTCCACCGTGAACTCGTAGATCGCTTCCATGCCGAGGTCTTCGAACGCCACCACTCGCGACGCGCGAATGGCCTTCGACACCAGGTACGCCGCGCCGCCTACTGCCATGAGATACGCCGCTTGGTGTTTGCGGATGGCCTCGAGTCCGCTCGGCCCGCGCTCGGCTTTACCGACCATCGCGATCAGTCCAGTCCGGGCAAGCATCATCTCCGTAAACTGGTCCATCCGCGTGGCCGTGGTCGGTCCGGCGGGCCCGACCGCCTCATCGCGGACCGGATCGACCGGCCCGACGTAGTAGATCACCCGGTTGGTAAAATCCACCCCGGCCGGAAGCCCCTGGCCGCTCGCGAGCAGGTCGGCAATCCGCTTGTGGGCCGCGTCGCGGCCGGTCAGGAGCTTGCCGGTCAGCAACAGCCGGTCGCCGGCGTGCCAAGTGCGCACGACCTCCGGAGTGAGGGTGTCGAGATCGACCCGTTTCGCGGTGGCGTCGGGCCGCCACGTCACGGCCGGCCAGTCGGACAACTTCGGCACCGGCATCGCGGCCACCCCCGAGCCATCCAGGGTGAAGTGGGCGTGCCGGGTGGCGGCGCAGTTGGGGATCATGGCGATCGGCTTCGAGGCCGCATGGGTCGGATAGTCGAAGATCTTGACGTCGAGTACCGTGGCCAGCCCGCCCAGTCCTTGGGCCCCGATGCCGAGAGCATTGACCTTGTCGTGCAGTTCGATCCGGAGCTCCTCGATCTTTGTGGCGGGCCCGCGTTGTTTGAGCTGCGCCATGTCGATCGGCTCCATCAGCGACTCCTTCGCCATCAGCATCGCCTTCTCGGCCGAGCCGCCGATGCCGATACCCAGCATCCCGGGCGGGCACCAGCCGGCGCCCATCAGCGGGACCGTCTTGATGACCCAGTCCACGATCGAATCGCTGGGGTTGAGCATCGCGAACTTGGACTTGTTCTCGGATCCGCCGCCTTTGGCCGCAAGCTTCACCTCGACCGTGTCGCCCGGCACGATCTCGGCGTGGACCACCGCCGGGGTGTTGTCGCGGGTGTTCCGGCGGGTAAAGGCCGGGTCGGCCACGATCGAAGCCCGGAGCACGTTCTCGGGAAGCAGGTACGCTCGCCGCACTCCCTCGTCCACCATCTCTTGCACCGAGAGCGTCGCGTCCCACCGAACCTCCATCCCGACTTTCAGGAACACGACGACGATGCCGGTATCCTGGCAGATCGGCCGGTGTCCTTCGGCGCACATCCGGGAGTTGGTGAGGATTTGGGCGATCGCATCCTTGGCCGCCGGACCCTGCTCCCGTTCGTACGCCTCGCCGAGGGCGCGGATGTAGTCGAGCGGATGGTAGTACGAGATGTGCTGAAGCGCGTCAGCGATAGACTGGATGAAGTCGTCTTGCCGGATGGTCGCCATCGGCGGAAGATAATGCCCTCTTAGCCGGGTTTCCTCCGCTCCTCGTCGAGGACGTGGCGGACGCGTTGGAGGAGACGATCCGGTACTTGGATCTTGCCAAGCTTGCCCCGGATTATTTCGAGGACCCGGCCTTCGAAGCGGTACTCTTGCGCGCAGACGGCGCAGGTGTCGAGATGCGTCGCGTTTTCGAACGGATCGGCGGTAACGCTCATCGGATGCGAAACCTCAACGCTTCATCACGGCGTCAGCAGGCCGGCATGTCAGGATCTGGGGGTAGGGGCAACCGAGCCAGTCCAATATGATTCCGAGACATCCGCGGGCGCCAGGTGCGGTGACCCGTATCAGGAGTAGCTCTTGGCCATGGCCGACGATAGAAAAACTAGTCAGACTGGTCAAGATCAATGGCTCTGGGGCTGGGACCCCACGCCGGGGATCGTTTCGGTCTGGGCCGATCCCGACGGCCGCGCCGTCGTCTGGCGCCGGATCCCCGCCACCGGCCTTCTCGTCCGCGAGGAGGAACGGTTCCGGCCGTGGCTCCTGCTCGATCGGGCCGAGGACGTGGCCCGGCCTGGCGCCGGGGTCGGCATTCAGGAACTCGAGGGCGAAGGCGCCCTCCGCTATCTGGTCACCGCTGATGATGCCCGGACCTTGGCCACCGCCGTGCTCCAAGGCGCCTCCCACCGGCTCGGCCGAAACCTCACCCACCTCCGCGAGCTGGGCCAGGAGTCCGTGCTGGTGGTGCCGCCGGAAGAGCAATACCTGGTGGCCACCGGGCGAACCTACTTTCGCGACCTGCCGTTCGACCACCTCCGCCGGCTCCAATTCGATCTCGAAACCGAAGGCCTCGACGCCCGCCGGCATCGAATCTTCATGGTGGCCGTGGGCCACCCCGATGGAACCACCGAGCTCCTCGAGGTTCAGGGGTCCGGCGATGCCGCCGAGGCCGATTTGATTGCCCGGCTGGTCTCGGTCGTGCAGGCCGTCGATCCGGACGTCATCGAAAATCACAATCTCCACGGATTCGACCTGCCCTTTCTGGACCGCCGGGCCCGGATTCTCCGGGTTCCGCTTCGGCTCGGCCGTCTGGGGCCCGGCCTCCGCCAGCGGGCAGCGCGACGCGGGGTCGAAAATGAATCCGACCCCCGCCGCCGCGTCCGGATGGTGGTCCCCGGCCGCGAGTTGATCGACACCCTGGATGCCGTGCAGCGGTATGACTTCGCCACCCGGGAGTTGCCCGGGCATGGACTGAAGGCGGTGGCCCGCCATTTAGGGCTCGCCAAAGAAGACCGCGAACTGATCCGGGGCGACCAGATTGCCGAGGTCTATCGGACCGATCCCGACCGGGTCCGCCGGTACGCCACCGCCGACGTCGAAGAAGTCGCCGGGTTGGCTCGAATGCTGGGCGGGGCGGCCTTTGCCCTGGCTCGAATGGCGCCCCGGCGGTATGAGCGGCTGGCTGACGCCGGGGCGGCCACCGGGATCATCGATCCGCTGTTGGTGCGAGCCTATCTTCGGGCCGGTCGGGCCCTACCAGCCCATCAGCCCGGCCGGGACATCGAGCATAGCGGCGCCGCCTTGCACCTCTTCGCCTCGGGTGTGGCGGAGCGGGTGGTCAAAGCCGATGTCGCGAGCCTCTATCCGTCGTTGATGCGGGCCTATCGGATTGGGCCGGCGCGCGACACCCTCGGCGCGTTGCTCTCGATGGTCGACCGGCTGGTCGAGCAGCGGCTCGACGCTAAAGCCAGCGCCAAAGCCGCACCGCCCGGATCGGCGGAGCGCTACACCCACGAAGCCACCTCCGCCGCCATGAAGCTGGTCGTCAACTCAGCCTATGGATACTTGGCGGCGGGCGGGGGCCTGACCCGGTTCGCGGACGTCGAGGCGGCCAACGAGGTCACCCGTCGGGGCCGCGAGTTGCTCCAAACGATGTGCCGCGAGTTCGCGGCCCGCGGCGTCACCCTGCTCGAGGCCGACACGGATGGCGTCTACTTCGCCGTGCCCGCCGGGTGGACCGAGGTCGACGAGCGGCGGGTGGTGGCGGAGGTGGCCGCGCTCCTGCCACCGCTGGTGCAGCTCGAGTTCGAAGGCCGTTACCAAGCCATGCTCTCGCATGAGCCGAAGAACTATGCCCTCCTCGAATACGACGGCACCCTGGTGCTCCGTGGAGTGGCCTTTCGGTCGAGCCGGGCCGAGCCGTTCGGCGAGGCGTTTTTGCGGCGCTCGATTCGCCGCTTGCTGGCGGGCGACCTGGTCGGGGTCCGCGACGCGTTCCTCGACACCGTCCGCGCCCTCCGTCGCCGCGACCTCTCGACCCACGAGGTGTCCTCGCGGGTTCGCCTCACCAAGACGCCGGCCAAGTATTTCGAGACCCGAACCCGGCGGCGCGAACTCCCCTACGAAGCCCTGTTGGCAAGCGGCCGGACCGAGTGGAAAGCCGGCGAACGAATTCGGGTCTATCGAACCCAAACCGGGTCCGCCGTCGTGGGCGACCCCGACCTCCCGGACCGGCGCGACTACGATGTCGAGCATTACTTGAGGGTCCTCCGGGATACTTTCGCGGCCCGGCTGGCCCGTGCCCTCCGCCCCGGCGACGGCGCCGCTCTGTTCGAGGACCCCGACCAATTGCCACTCGTCGCACCCTCGTTCGAGTCCATGCGGACGATTCTGACCGTGAGCCCCCCGTGACCTTGCCATCCAGGCCGGAACGGGGCAACATCTATCGTTGTTCTTCCCCAAAGCTTTCCTGAAACAGGGTACTGAAATGGCTCGAATTCTAGGTATGGCAGTGGTGGCCTTGGCGACCGGGTTACCGACGACACTCACCGCGCAATCGACGGTCGACACCAGTGCGTTCGGCGCGCTGTCGTGGCGGAACTTGGGCCCCCAACGCGGGGGCCGGTCGGTGGCGGTGGCCGGCTCGGCGGTGCGGACCCAGGAGTATTGGATGGGCACCACGGGCGGTGGGGTGTTCAAGACCACCGACGGGGGTGACACCTGGGCCCCGATGTCCGACCGGTACTTCGGCGGCACGATCGGCGCCATTGCGGTGGCCGAGTCCAACCCGGATATCGTGTATGTCGGCGGCGGGGAGTACCCGATCCGGGGCAACACCTCCCACGGCGACGGCGTCTACAAGACCACCGACGGCGGCCGGACCTGGAGCTATCTCGGCCTGGTCGAGACCCGTCACATTTCCAAGATCAAGATTCATCCTAAGAACCCCGACATCGTGTACGTCGGGGCGCTCGGACCGGTATTCAGCACCTCGGACCCGAACCGCGGCGTCTACAAGTCGGTCGACGGCGGCAAGACCTGGAAGAAGATCTTGAACCGGCCGGGCAATGACTCAACCGGCGTCGTCGAGTTGGTGATGGACCCGAGCGACCCGGAAGTCCTCTACGCCGGCCTTTGGGAGGCGTACCGGAAACCCTGGTTGATGAACAGTGGTGGCCCGGGCAGCGGCATCTTCAAGACCACCGACGGCGGCACCACGTGGAAGGAACTGACCCGGAATCCCGGGCTTCCCAGGGGCCTGATCGGCAACATCGGGATTGCGGTATCACCGGCCAACCCCAAGCGGGTCTGGGCGGTCGTCGAGGCCGACTCCGGCGGGGTGTTCCGCTCCGACGATGCCGGGGCGACGTGGACCCGGACCAACGACGAACGGAAGCTCCGCCAGCGGGCCTGGTACTACTCTCGGGTCTTTGCCGATCCCAAGAATGAGAACGCGGTCTACGTCCTCAACGTGGAGTGGTTCCGCTCCGACGATGGCGGCGTGACCTTCCCGCGCTCGTTCAACAACCACCACGGCGACAACCACGACCTCTGGATTGCCCCGAACGACCCCAACCGGATGGTCTTGGGCGATGACGGCGGCGCCGAAGTCTCCATCAACGGAGGCCGGAGTTGGACCGACGTCGACTATCCGACCGCCCAGTTCTATCACGTCGCCACCACCAACCACTTCCCCTACCGGGTCTGCGGCGCGCAGCAGGACAACAGCACCCTTTGCGGCTCGAGCCAGGGCGCCCGCGGCACCCAGTATGCCGAGTTCTACGACGTGGGCGGCGGCGAGTCCGGCTACATCGCCGCCCGGCCGGACAACCCCGACATCATTTTTGCCGGAAGCTACGGCGGGTACCTGACCCGGAAGGACATCAAGAGCGGATTCGAACGGGACATCAACCCCTGGCCGCTCAACCCGATGGGCCATTCCGCGGTCGACTCCAAGTACCGGATGCAGTGGACTTTTCCGATCGTTATTTCACCCCACGATCCGAACACCATGTACGTCGGCTCGAGCGTGGTGTTCAAGTCGACCGACGAAGGCAACAGCTTTACGCCGATCAGTCCGGATTTGACCCGGAACGACCCCAAGACGTTAGGCCCGTCCGGCGGCCCGATTACCCGGGACCAGACCTCGGTTGAGTACTACGCGACCGTCTTCACGATTTCGGAGTCGCCGGTGGAGAAGGGGGTCATCTGGACCGGGTCGGATGACGGGATCATTGCGGTGACCAAGAACGGCGGCCAGAGCTGGGACCGGGTCACCCCGCCGGATCTTCCCCAATGGGCCCGGGTCTCGATCATCGAGGCCTCGTCCCACGCCAAAGGCACCGCCTACGTCGCCGCCAACCGGTTCCAGCTCAACGATTTTGCGCCGTATCTCTACAAGACTACCGACTACGGGAAGACCTGGACCAAGATCATCAAAGGCATCACGGCCTCGGAATTCACCCGGGTCATTCGGGAAGATCCGGTCCGCAAAGGCCTCCTGTTTGCCGGCACCGAGCGGGGGGTGTGGGTCTCGCTCGATGACGGGGCCAACTGGCAGACCCTCCGCCGGAATCTTCCGCCGGTGCCGGTGCACGACATCGCGATCAAGAACGCCGACGTCGTGCTCGGGACCCACGGCCGGGCCTTCTGGATCATGGATGACATTGCCTCGCTCCGTCAGCTCTCGGCCGAGGTCATGGCTAAGGACGCCCACTTGTTCCAGCCGGCCGACGCTTACCGGACGTTCGGTGGCGCCACCATCCAGTACTGGCTCAAGAAGGGCGACCAGAAGGTGACGCTCGAGTTCCTGGACGGCAAAGGCCAGTTGATCAAGAAGTTCACCAGTGATCCCGACTCCGCCGAAACCACCGCCGAGAAAGTCGAACGGGCCCGGCTCGACAGTCTGGCGACGTTAGGCGTGATGCCGGCGAGCGCGGAGGCCCGGACCGGTGACGCCGCCGGGGGCCGGCGGGGCCGGTTTGGTTTCGGAGGCTCGAACCGGGCGCCCAACCGGATGGGCGCCAACAGCTTTACCTGGAATATGCGGTATCCCGAGCCGGCTGCCTTCAAGGGGCTGATCATGTGGGCCGCCGGTATTTTCGGCCCCCAGGCGCCATCGGGCAGCTACACCGCCAAGCTCACCGCGGGCGACAAAACCGACACCCAAACGTTCAAGCTGCTGATTGATCCGCGCTCCGGCGCGAGTCAGGCCGACCTTGATGAGCAATTCCGGTTCCTGATCCAGATCCGCGACAAGACCACCGAGGCGAACAACGCGGTCCGGACGATTCGGAACCTCAAGACCCACTTGGCCGCCCGGATCAAAGCCGCGCCCGCGGGACGCGCGGCCGTGCTCCAGCGGAGTGTCACCACCCTGACCGAGCAAATCAGCGCCGTCGAAGCGGAGATTTATCAGGTCAAGAACAAGAGCGGCCAAGATCCGCTCAACTACCCGATCAAGCTCAACAACCAGATCGCGGCCCTTTCCGGGGTCGTTGCCAGCACCGAAGCCAAGCCAACGGCCCAGTCGTACGAGGTCTACAAGATCTTGGCGGCGGCGCTCGATGCCGAATTGGGCAAGCTCACGGTGCTGCTCGGAGCCGGCCTCGACGGCGTCAATGCCGAGTTGACCCGGCTCGGCCTCGACAAAGTGGTTCCGAGCACCGAGGAAATTTCCGGGCCGGACCTTCCGCAATGATCTGCCGCGTCGGGGCCGTTTTGTGGTTGGGGCTCCTCGGGTGCGACACCCCGGGGTCGTCGCGCCGGGCGGAAACGGTGGCCGTCGAACCGCTCCCAATCGGGGCGGACACCGTGGTCGTGCCCTGGACCAACGTGCCCGAAGCCGCCTGGCTCGGGGGCCGCCGCTGGGCCGTGGTCGGCGCCGATCACGAGGCCGCATCCATCGTCGACTTTGCCACCCGGTCGGCCACCCGGATCGGGGGCCCGAAACCGACGGAACTCGCCAAGCCCTTCGGGGTCTTCTCGATCGGCGATACCGCCTTCATCGCCGACTGGGGGATGCAGCGAACCACCTTGTGGACCAGCGACGGTACCCTGGTGGGATCGATCCCGGCTCCGGCAGGCACCCGGGGCAATATGCCCAAGGCCCGCGATGCTGCCGGCCAATACTATTTCGAAGTGCCGCCGATTGCCGGTCCCGATGGCAGTGGTCTGAAGGACTCCACTGCCGTCGTCCGCGGCAATCCGACCCTCACGGTGTTCGATACCGTCGCCAACCTGGCCCCGCTCGACATTGCCGAAATCGCCGAGCAGCGGGGCCGGCGGTACGAACGAATCGTCTTCAGCGGCACCGACTGGTGGGGCATCCGCCCCGATGGCCGGCTCTGGGTTGCCCGGGTCCGCCGGAACGAGGTGTCGGTGTTCGAGGGCAGGAAAGAGCGCCGCGGGGAGCGGCTCCCCGATCCGGTTCTCGAGGTCAAACGCCCCGACCGCGAACAGTATATTCAGGCGTTTCCGGACGAACTCCGGAGCATGGCCGAGAAACTGCCGTTTGCACCCCTCCGGCCTCCCTTCGAGCGCGGGTTTCCCGGGGTCGATGGGGCCGTCTGGCTTCGAAAGTCCAAGATGGCCGTCGATTCGATCCGCCGGTATCACCTCGTCGACACCACCAGGGCTCTCAGCCGGGTGTTTACCACGTTCGGCAACGGCCTGATCATCGCCGCCGGCCGGGAAACGGTGCTCCTGGCCGAGCAGTTCAAGGGTGGCATCCGCTTGATGGAAATCCAACTGCCAGCCGCGCCGCCGCCGACCGCTCCACGTTAGGCTCATCCATGCGTCTTGTCCAAACGACCGCCAGGCTCTTGGTGGTCCTCTGGGTGGGGGCCGGCTGTAGCGCCGCTCCGGCCCCCGAATCAGAAATCCTCCTCTATAACGGCAAGGTCTTCACGGCGGCGCTGGAGGGGACGCCCTGGGCCGAAGCGCTGCTGATCAAGGGTGAACGGATCATCCGGGTCGGTTCCACAGCCGACCTCAAGGCGGCCGCCGGCCCGGCCACCCGGTCAATCGACCTCGGCGGCCGGACGGTGGTTCCCGGATTCAACGACGCCCACGACCATATCAATCCGGCCCGGCCGGGGGTTGAATTCGCGACCGGCCCAAGTCCAACTCCCGACCCGGGCTTCGGCCCGGTTGCCGACAGCCTCGCGGCCCTCGTTGCGCGCGAGCCGGCCGGCACCTGGCTCAGAACCGCGATCGGCGAGCGGATCTTGACCGACCCCCGGGCCCGGCGCGCGGCCCTCGACCGGATTGCACCGAATCACCCGGTCGAGTTGCAGGCCTGGTCCGGGCATGGGGTGATCCTGAATTCCGCGGCGTTGGTCCTGGCCGGCCTCAACGACTCGACCCCGGACCCCCTTGGCGGGTGGCTCGAACGGAGCCAAGGCAGACTGACCGGGCTGGCCAACGAGTATGCCAACTACGCCTTCTACACGGCGCTCACTCCCGGCGCCGAGAGCGCGGTGCGGGCCGGGTTCGAACTCCGGGCCGCCGCCGCGGTGCGGTGGGGTACGACCACCATCCAGTCCATGGCGACTGGGCTCGATCCCGCGACGCTGGCCCGGGTGCTCGACTCACTCGAGCTGCCGATTCGGCTCCGGATGATCCCGGTGCCGCTCACTAATTCGACCGGCCGAATCGTCGGCCCGTGGCAGGTACTCAAGGCCGACGGGATCAAATGGATTCTCGACGGCACCCCGATCGAGCGCCTGGCCACTTTTCGGCAACCGTATAGCGATCGAAGCGGCTGGTACGGCCGGCTCAATTTTCCCGCCGATACCGTCAAGGCGTTCTTGGCCGAGGCGCTCGCGGCCAAGATCCAACCGATGATCCATGCGGTCGGCGATAGCGCCATCGGCGTGGTGCTCTCGGCGATGGCGAGCCTCGCTCCCGATTCGGTCTGGCGCGAGCTCCGGCCTCGGATCGAACACGGCGACGGGCTCTCCCTCGATCAGTACGCGGCGGCGAAGTCCTTCGGTGTCGTCATCGTCCAGAACTCGGCCCACTTTGCCCTGGGCCCGATGGCCCTGGCCCGGTACGGTGCCGCCCGGCTTCCGACGCTCCAGCCCGCCAAGAGCGTCCTGAGCAACGGAATCATGCTGGCGTTAGGCTCCGACGGCCCCGTCAATCCCTTTGTGAACCTGATGCTCGCGGTCATCCACCCGAACAATCCGCCCGAGGCGTTGACCATGGAGCAGGCCGTCCGGGCGTTCACCCTCGGCTCGGCGTATGCCGAGCGTCGCGACCGGGACAAAGGCCGCCTGGTGCCGGGGATGCTGGCCGACCTGGCGGTCCTCTCTCATGACATTTTCACGATCCCTCCGCCGGAACTGCCGAAGACCGTCAGCGTGTTGACGCTGGTTGGCGGCCGACCGGTGTACGACCCTGATGGGTGGCTCGCGCCACCGAAATGAGACCCGCCTCATGATCATACCTGCCCTGGCCGTCCTGCTCGTGTCATTCCAACAAGACGGCCGGATCCCGACTCCGATTCGCCAGTCGTCCGGGGCCGGTACCGCCCGGGTTCCCCTCACGATTGAAGACGTCTCCCGGAATGATCGCTGGCTCGGCCTCGGGGTTCGTGATGTTCGCTGGGCCCCCGACGGATCGGGGGTCTACTTCCGCTGGAACATCAAACCCAAGTCAGCCGAACTTCCGGAGGCCGATCCCTGGTTTCGGACCGATGCCGCCGGCCAATGGGCCGAGCCGGTCCCCGCGGGCGCCGCCGCGCTCGTTCCCGGCGCGTCGCTGGTCTGGAGCCGCTCCGGCCGCCTCGCCACGTGGGCGGAGGGATCGTCGCTCTACCTGTTCGATGGCGCGGCCACTCGCCGGATTGCGACCCTGGCCGGCCCGATCGCCCGACCCCGGTTTGCCCGCGCCGACGGGGCCGTCGAGTTCGAGGTGGGTGAGGGGCTCTACCGCTATGGCGTGACCGGCGGGGGCATCGAGCTGGTGGCGATTCGCGTCGTCCCGGACCACCCGGCTCCGACCGATGCCGCCCGGCAACTGGCGCGGCAACAACGAGATCTGTTTCCGAGCGTTCGGCAGGCCGATCGCGACCGGGAGCTCCGGGCCGCCTTGGCTCGCGGCAAGCCGGGCACGCCGTTTGCCATTCCAGTGCCGGCGGGCACCAAGGTCGACCGGATCGAGCTCTCCCCCGATGGCCGATACCTGACCTTTCGGGCCACAACGACCGACCTGCGACGGCCCCCGACCAAGTACCTCGACTTCGTTGATCCGAGCGGGTACAGCAAAGTGCTCGACGCGCGGTCCAAGACCGGTGAACCCCGCGACCTCATCCGGCTCGGCGTGGTGGCCGCGGTTCCGACGGTGCCGGCCGATAGTCTCGAAGTTCGGTGGATCACCCTGCCGGAAGCCGGCGACGAGCGGACCGAACCGGCGGGGCTGTTCTGGAATCTCGAGGGGACCCGGGCGGTAGCCCAGTTCGTCGGCGAGCATGACCACGACCTCTGGATTGCGGAGATCGACCCGACGTCGGGCAAGACCAGGGTGCTCACCCATGATCAGGACGAGGGGTGGCTCGGCGGCCCGCCGATCCAGAGCAACTACGTTCAGGCGGCCCTGCTGGAATGGTTGCCGGGCAATCGCTTCGTGTTCGCCTCGGAGCGGAGCGGCTGGAGCCACCTCTACCTGGCCGAGCCCGATGGCAGCGTTCGCCCGCTCACGACCGGTGAGTGGGAGGTCCGAGAGGCGTCGCTCTCCCGGGATCGAACCCAGTGGCTGCTCCAGACCAGCCAGGAGCATCCCTCGGATGATCAGCTCGCGGTCATGCCCGCGGCCGGGGGTCCGCTTCGCCCGCTCACCCGTGGCGCCGGCCGGAACGGGGGTGTCCTTTCGCCGGACGGCACTCGGGTCGCCATCACCAATTCCACCACCTCCCAACTGCCCGACCTCTTCCTCCGCGCCACGGCTGGATCGGACCCGGCCCGGCGAGTGACTATGAGCGGGACCGACGAATTCACCCGGCACCGCTTGGTCAACCCCGAAATCGTGTCGTTCGCCCATCCCGACGGCAAATCAGTATGGGCCGCGCTCTACCGGCCGGCCCAGCCGAACCGGGAACGGGCGGCGGTCATCCATTTCCACGGCGGCGGCTATCGCCAATTCGCGCATCGGGGCTGGTCGGTGTATGGCTGGGGTCTCCATGTCGGGTTCCTCCACTACCTGCTCCAGTCGGGTTATACCGTCCTCGATTTCGACTATCGGGGCGGGGCCGGCTTCGGGAAGGCCTATCGAACCGATGTGACCGGGGCAATGGGCATCACGGACGTCGACGGCGCGGTTGCGGCCGCTCGCTACCTGGTCCGGACCCAGGGGATCGACTCGACTCGGATCGGGGTCTATGGTGTGTCGTACGGCGGGTTCATGACCCTGATGAGCCAGTTCCGCTACCCCGGGATCTTCGCGGCCGGGATCGCCCGGGCCTCGGTTACCGACTACGCCCACTACAGTGACGAATGGACCAGCCGGATTCTTGGCCTGCCCCAGCGAGACACGGCGGCCTACCGCCGCTCGAGCCCGATCTACTACGCCGAGGGCCTCAAGGACCACCTGTTGGTCGAACACGGGCTCGTCGATGACAACGTTCACTTTCAGGACGCGGCCCGGCTGGTGCAACGCCTGGTCGAACTCGGAAAGGACTTCGAGGTGATGTACTACCCCTCGGAGCCCCACACCGTCCAGACCGAGGCCAGTCGTTTGGACCAGTCCAAGCGGGCCATTCGGTTCTTCGATCGCTACCTTCGGGGCCGGGGCCGGCCCGACGAGCGCTAGGCTCTACCGGAAATCTCGCTGGCCGAGTAATCTCCTCCCTTCCCCAAGGAGAACTCATGGCCACCATTACCGTCAACGGCCAAGCGCAGGAAGTCGCCGCCGACTCCACGACCCCGCTGCTCTGGGTCCTCCGCGACGTCCTGGGCATGACCGGCACCAAGTATGGATGCGGGATTGCCCAGTGCGGCGCGTGCACCGTCCATCTCGACGGCGTTCCGGTCCGTTCGTGCTCGATCCCGCTCTCGGCGGTTGGCGCCAAGAAAGTCACCACCATCGAGGGGCTCTCGCCCGATGGGAGTCACCCGGTCCAGCAGGCCTGGGTCGAACTGCAGGTGCCCCAGTGCGGTTACTGCCAGAGCGGTCAGATCATGTCGGCGGTGGCGTTGCTCGAATCCAAGCCCCAGCCGACCGATGCCGACATCGATCAGGCCATGAACGGGAACATCTGTCGCTGCGGGACCTATCAACGGGTCCGCGCCGCCATCCACCGCGCCGCCGAAACGAAGCAGGCCTAATATGAATCCGAAACCAACGACGGTAAGCCGGCGGGACTTCGTCCGCGTCGGGGTAGCGGTTGGCGGCGGTCTGTTGGTCACGGTGTATGGCTGCGGACCGAAGGATGCTGCCACGCCGGTGGCCGGTGCCGCGGGCCTCTTCGAGCCCAATGCCTTCGTGCAGATCGACGGGAGCGGCAACGTGCTCGTGCTCTCCAAGCACCTCGAAATGGGGCAGGGTACCTACACCGGGTTAGCCACCCTCATTGCCGACGAGTTGGACGCGGATTGGAGCCGGGTCCGGGTCGAAGGCGCTCCGGCGGACGCGAAAAAGTACGGCAACGCCGGCCTCGGCGGCATGCAGGGCACCGGCGGGTCGAACGCCATCGCCTCCTCATTTGAGCAACATCGGAAGGCTGGTGCAACGGCCCGGGCGGTTCTGGTGGCCGCGGCGGCCAAGCAATGGGGTGTCCCCGCCACCGAACTCACGACGGAACCAGGGGTTGTGGTCCACGCCAAGAGCAATCGGCGCGCCGAGTACGGGACCTTGGTGGCTGCCGCGGCCAAGTTGCCGGTACCGGAGACTGTCACCCTCAAGGATCCCAAGGACTTCCGTTACATCGGGAAGGAGAAGGGTACCCCGCGGGTCGATGCCAAGCCCAAAAGCACGGGCACGGCTACCTACACCCAAGATGTCAAACTACCCGGCATGTTGACGGCGGTCGTGGCCCATCCGCCCCTGTTCGGTGCCACGGTCAAGTCATTCGACGCCACCAAGGCCAAAGCGGTCCCCGGCGTGGTCGACGTGGTGCAGATTCCGACTGGTGTGGCGGTGCTCGGCGAGCACTTCTGGGCCGCCCGGCAAGGGCGTGCCGCTCTCACGGTCGAGTGGGATACCTCGGCGGCCAACAAGCGGGGCACCACCGAAGTGATGGCCGAGTTCCGTGAGTTGGCGGGCCAGCCCGGCATCGAGATCCGCAAGGACGGCGATGCCGAGGCTGCCATTGGCACGGCGGCCAAGACCATCGAGGCTACCTACGAGTTTCCGTTCCTGGCCCATGCGTCGATGGAGCCGCTCAACTGCGTGGTCCACCTCCGGAAGGATGGCGCGGAAGTCTGGAACGGCGATCAGTTCCAAACCGCCGACCAAGGCGCCGTCGCCGGGGTTTTCGGCATGAAGCCAGAGCAGGTCAGGATCAACACACTGTACTCCGGGGGCAGCTTTGGCCGGCGCGCCAACGCCAAGTCCGACTACGTGGTTGAGGCGGCCACCATCGCCAAGGCCATCGAGGGCCGGGCCCCGGTCAAAATGATCTGGACCCGGGAGGACGACACCGGCGCCGGGTACTTCCGCCCCGCGTTCCTGCATCGGATCAAGGGCGGCATTGACGCCTCCGGCAATCCGGTGGCCTGGTGGCACCGGATCGTCGGTCCGGCGCTGATGGATGGCACTCCGTTCATGCCGCCGGACGGCAAGGACCCGTCATCGTTCGAAGGCGCGGCGGATCATCCCTATGCCGTTGCCAATGTGTTCGTCGACACTCATTTCCCGAAGAGCGGGATTCCGGTTCAGTGGTGGCGGTCGGTCGGGCACACCCACACCGCCTTTGCCGTCGAAATGTTCATCGACGAGCTGGCCAAGGCGGCCGGCAAAGATCCGGTCGAATTCCGCCGCGGCCTCTTGGCCAAGGAGCCCCGGCGGTTGGGGGTTCTCAACCTGGCCGCCGAGAAGGCTGGCTGGGGCACGCCGCTTCCCGCCGGCCGGGCCCGCGGGATCGCGGTCCACAAATCGTTCAACACCTATGTGGCCGAGGTGGCTGAAGTGTCGCTCGAAGGGGGCAAGCCGCGGGTCCACCGGGTGGTGTGCGCGGTCGACTGCGGGATCGTGGTCAATCCGGATGTGGTGCGGGCCCAGATGGAGGGAGGCATTGCCTTTGGCTTAGGCGCTGCGCTTTATGGCCAGATTCAAATCGACAAGGGTCGGGTCGTGTCGACCAATTTCGACAAATACCGGGTCCTCCGGCAGCGGGAAATGCCGGTGGTCGAAGTTCACATGGTCGCCTCGACCGAAGCGCCGACCGGCGTCGGTGAACCCGGCACCCCACCGATTGGTCCGGCGGTGGCCAACGCCTTGTTTGCCCTGACCGGGAAACCGATCCGAAAAGCGCCGCTCGCCGTCTGAATCTTCCCGAGAATCCGAATGCCTGGGGCGGGCGCCAGCCCGCTCCTACATCCGGAGGGTCCAACCCCTTCGAATCAACCCGCCCCGAATTTCGTACATCCACGTCGCATGGTTCCGCTCGCCCGCTTTAGCGTCCCACTCCTCGTAATCCACCACGAACGCGCCATCGACCACCCGCGTCGGTACCCGAACCGGGGGCATCGTGTTGGCCTTGAACATCGCGGCGTAGTGTTCCCGGATCGCTGTCTTGCCCGTCCGGAGGATCTTTCCGGACGGGAACTCGGCCACGACGGCATCCTCGGCGTACAATGCCATGAAGCCGTCGAGGTCGTGCTGGTTGAACGCGTCGATTTGTTTGGTGGCCACCCGGGCTGGCAGGGTGTCGGTTGTTTGGGCGGTCAGCGCAACGGGGGCCAGCAAGGCCCAGTAACAGCATAAGAATTTCATCTTAGGGCTGGTCCTCTCCATTGGCTTCGCGGGCCTCGATCTCGGCGCTGCGCCGTTCCTGCTCCCGGCGTTCGTCCCGCCGTTCCTCGTACCACCGTCGGGTAATCTCACCGGCCAGGCCGGTGTTTCCAAGCCCGAACGCCAAGCCAGCACCCAGGGCAATGGCGCCGAGAATCAGGGTAAACGCCGCGGTGACGATCTCGGCCGCCACGCCCATTTGCTGCATGGCCATGAACACCGCGATCAGGACCACCGCCGCCTTAGCGAGCTTGGCCAGGGTCGGCACCCCCTCCACTCCGCCGGCCGAAGCGAGTACGATAGCCCGAACGAACTCCCCGAGGATCATGCCGAGGATCACGATGATGACGGCGGCAAAGAGGGTGGGGATGTAGGACAGCATCGTCCCGAACATCTGGTTGATACTGCTGAGACCGAGCGCCGCACTCGCGAGCAGAATGACCACCAGCATCATCAGCCAGAACAGCAAGTTCCCGACCGCGTGAATCGGATCGAGACGGGTGCCGGTCCGGCCCACCGCCTCGGAAATCCCGCCCGCCTCCGCCATCTTGTTGAAGTTGAGCCGCTTGAGGAGCGAGTCCGTCCACCGCTCAACCATCTTGGCGATGAAATACCCCGCCACCAAGATCAGCAGCGAGCCGAAGAACGCCGGCACGACCGCCGCCAATTGATCGAACCCGGCGCGGAGCCTTTCGACGATTGGATTCACGGGGAGACCTCGATGACGACCTTCCCCATCTGCTCGCCGCTTTCCATGCGTTGATAGGCCTTGAGACCCTGGTCCATTGGCACGATCAGGTCCACCACCGGGACGATCGCTCCGCTGTTGGCCGACGCCATCATGGCTTCAAACTCCGGCACCGAGCCCATGGTGGACCCCATGATGGTCCACTGGAACCAGAACAGCTTCCGGATATCGATCTGGACGTGGGGGCCGGTCGTAGCGCCACAGGTAACCAAACGCCCGCCCGGACGGAGCGCCTTGAGGGACTTGTCCCAGGTTTTCTCGCCGACCGAATCGACGACCACATCGGCGCCCCGCTTGGTCCAGGCGCGAACCTCCTTGGCCACGTCCTGGGTTCCATGGTTGAGGGTCAGGTCGGCGCCTAACGCCTTGGCCGCGACAAGCTTGGCATCCGATGAGCTGGTGACCACCACCCGGGCGCCCTGGTGCTTCGCGATTTGGAGCGCGGCGAGCGACACGCCGCCGCCGATGCCCCAGATCAACACGGTTTCGCCCGTCTCGACCCGGGCTCGGGAGACGATCATCCGCCACGCCGTCAACGCGGCTAGCGGCAGCGCGGCCGCCTCGGCCCAATTCAGCCGGTCGCTCACCTTGACCACATTTCGCGCCGGCACCACCAAATACTCGGCCACCGTTCCGGCCCGGTGCTCGCCGAGAATCTGGAAATTCCGGCAAAAGGGGTCTTCACCCGATTGACACATCGGGCACACCCCGCAGGAAAGCCCCGGGTTGACGACGACCCGGTCGCCCGGGGCAAGGCCCGAAACGCCGGCCCCGACTTGGTCCACCACGCCCGCGGCGTCGGTGCCGACCACGTGGGGGAAGCCAAGGGTGATCCCGGGGAGGCCTCCTAAGATGAATAAATCCAATCGGTTAAGGGCAGCGGCCTTAACGGAAATTCGGATTTGGTCAGGACCATCGACCGAAGGAGTGGGGACGTCCTGGACCAGGAGACGGTCCATGCCGCCATGTTCGACTAGCGTCAGCGCTCTCATAGCTTGCACAAGGTTGGGAAGTGGTGCAAGATATAAGGCGTCACCGTGCTGCGGGGAGTTCTCGTTCCGCAGAAATCCAGCAGGCATCCGTCGTTGGGGAGGAATCGCATGGTTTTCCGTGACATGGAGATGGGTTGGACCGGCTCGGGTTGGATGGAACCGATGCCGTCGTCACCACCGCCGGTTGCTCCCCGGCCAATGGCTGCGCCGACCCCACCCCCGGTGATGCCTCCGAGCGCTCCAAGTCCCAAGGCCCGAGCCCCCAAGGTGGCAGCGAAGCCGGCCGCCAAGGCCAAGCCTGCAAAACCCACCAAAACGGCTAAAAAAGCCAAAAAAGTCGCCAAAAAGACTAAAAAAGCCAACAAAGCTGTGAAAAAGGCCAAATCGGCCAAACCAGCCAAGAAGGCCAAGGCGGCGAAGAAGTCGAAGCCCAAGAAGGCCGCGAAGAAGGTTGCCAAGAAGGTCGCCAAGAAGGTCGCCAAGAAGGTCGCCAAGAAGGTCGCCAAGAAAGCCAAGGGCAAGAAAGCGACGAAGAAGGGCAAAAAAGGCGGCAAGAAGCGGTAGACCCTGGATCCGAATACTGCGCTCGCCCGGACTGTCGAGTACTTCGGCCGGCGAAGCTCCCGTCATGCCTTCGTCGCTCGCCGGGCGTTTGGCCGGGCGTTCCCGTCGGACACGGTGCTTCGCGATCAACTGATCGGATCGATCGCCGCCGGCATCCGCCCGGACGGGAAAGCCGCCGACTTTCCCGCCACGGCCCTTGCCGTGCTCGATTTGGTCGATCTCGATGCGCCGCCGTCCCGGCTCGACCCCCCCTGACCTGGATCATGGCGCAGGCCAACCGCCCCGGTGGGTTTGGCGAAGGGTGCACGGCGGCTCGCCATGCCCATCGGGTGTGCGAGCATTTCGTGAGTGGATTCTTCAGTCCCGCCCCGCCGTCCGAGCGGGCCGCCCCCGCGTCGATGCCTAACGGCAAGGTGTACCAGGTTGAGTCACAAGCCCGGTTTGCGGTCAGTGGCTTGGCCTTGACCGCCGTGCTTCGGGGTGGGCGGGCGCACGAACCGGCCGCCCAGCGCCACCTCGACAGCTTCTCGAACCTCCAGCTTGAATGGGATACCTAGGGCGAGTTCTTGGTGCCTGATCTGGCCTTCAACGCGCTGGCGGCCCTGGCGGCGGCTCCGGAGCGATGGCGCCCGACCCTTGAGTCTATGGTGCGGTTAGTTGGGAATCAGCAACTCCGGGACGGGACCTGGCCCAAGGCCGATTTCTTCAACGCCCTCGACGGGCTCTGCCGGGTCGATCATCTCTTGGTCGGACCGATCCTCGATCAAGCCCTGCCCGGATTGTTGCAGCGCCAACGGGACGACGGATCGTTCGGCAACGTGGCGGCCGATGAGCGGTCCTTGATCGGGCTCCGGGTGTTGGAACGGGTGGTCAACCCCCCGGCCGCACCAGCCAAAACACTCCCGTAGCGACCGACCCGAGTGCGATACCCGACGCGATCCGTCGTCCCCATTGCACCGATTGACCGGTGGCCTTCGTGATCGCCACGGCGAGCATCAACGCGAAGCTCGCCATCCCGACCATCACCCCGGCACAGAAAGCGATCAGGTAGGCCGCCCCAACCCGCCAGTCGTTCATCAGGGTGACGGGAATCAGAGCCATCGCGCCGCTGGTGCCCGCGAGTCCATGGAGAAGGCCCACGGCGGTGACGCCCCGGGGGCGATGTTGGTGGGGTCCCGGTGCCGGTCGGTCGTGGTGGTGCTCGTGCGGCGGCGGCCCGTCCCGGTGGAGGTGAATATGGGCGTGGTCGCCGTGGGATCCGGGTTGATGTTCGTGTAAGTTTCGGCGGCTCCAAAGCGCCCAGCCGCCGATCCCGATCAGCATCACGCCGACGAGGCGCTCGGCCCAATGATCGAAGGCCGCGGGGACCTTGAGCCCGGACCCGAGCAGCACCAGGCCGACGGCCAACACCGCGATCGAATGGCCGATGCCCCACCGGAGTCCGAACCGGACCGCCAGCGGCCACGACGGCCGGCCGCTGACGAAAGTGGAAACCGCCATGGCGTGATCCGCGTCGACCGCGTGGGCCAGCCCCAGCACGAAGGCCGTAGCAATCGGAAGGAGATCTACCATGAGTGATGCATCACGCGATCAGCGCCCGAGGATCCGACTCACGTCGTTATCGCACGGCGCGGGTTGAGCCAGTAAACTCGGACCGTCCGAGTTGGCGCAGGTGCTGCGCCACGTTCCCGGGATCACCGATCCCAACGTATTGGTCGACGCCGCCTCCAAGGACGACGCCGCGGTCTATCGCATTGCCGATGATCGGGCTCTCGTGGTGACGGTCGATTTCTTCCCGCCCATCGTCGACAATCCGGCCACCTGGGGCGCCATTGCCGCCGCCAACGCCTTGAGCGACATCTACGCGATGGGGGCCACCCCGATTTTCGCCCTCAATCTAGTGGGATGGCCCCGAGACATCGTGCCCTTCAGCATGTTGGGCGAGGTCCTGGACGGCGCTGCCCGGATCGCCAAGCAGGCCGGCTGCCTGATTCTCGGCGGGCACTCGATCGATGATCCCGAGCCCAAGTTCGGGATGGTCGTCGTCGGCGACGTCCACCCCGACCGGATGCTGACCAACGCCGGCGCCCGGCCCGGCGATCTGATCGTCCTCACCAAGCCCCTTGGCACCGGCATTCTCACCACCGCGCTCAAACGCGGCATCATCGAGGAATCAGAACTTGCCGAAGCCATCGGAGTCATGACCACCCTGAACGACAGCGCGGCCAAAGCGGCCGTGGCCCATGGCGCCACCGCCGCCACCGACGTCACCGGCTTTGGACTGCTGGGCCATCTCCGGAATATCCTCGGAGCCAGTCAGGTCGGCGCTCAACTGGACGTGGCTCGGCTTCCGCTTTTGGCCGGGGCTGTCGAACTGGCCGCTCAGGGCGCGGTGCCCGGGGGCACCCGTCGGAACCTCGAGACCGTCGCGGTCGAGTGGGGCGACGACGTGTCCCCGATGGAACAGCTCCTCATGGCCGACGCCCAAACGTCGGGAGGTCTCCTAATCACGATTCCCGAGGACCGGATTCGAGGGCTGATAGAGGCACTCCGGGCCGCTCGGACCCCGACCCACCGGGTCATCGGGCATATCACCGCCCGGTCCGGAGTCATCAAGGTGGGCAGGGGCAGCGGTCTGTAGCCAAAACCTCTTATTATTCCAGGGTGGCCTTTCACTGGACTCCCGCCCGGATGGATCAACTCGAACGCGCCGCCCGTGAAGGTCGGCGCGTTGCCTTGTCACGCCGGGGCACCGAATTCGTGGTGGTGGCCCGCCGGCTCGAACTGTCCGGCAAAGGCGAAAAATTCGTCGGGTTCCTCTCGATGACCGGCCGGGAAATCGTCTTCGAGCTCCGCCACATCGAATCCTTCGAGGTGCTCGGATGATCGTCGTGGCACATCTGGACGAGAGCTGCCTTGGCAACGGCCGGGAGGGAGACAACCCGGGGGGCACCGGCGGCCTGATCGAGATCCGGACCCCGAAAGGCATTGAGCGGCGCGAGTTCTACCAACACTCCCCGGCCACCACCAACAACCGGATGGCGCTCGCCGGTGCCATCGCCCTGCTCCAACTGCTGTCGGCCAAGGGCAAGCGGCTCCGGGTCCTGATCGTGTCGGACTCGGAGTATCTGGTTCGCGGGGCCCGCGAATGGCTGCCCGGCTGGGTCAGCCGGGGCTGGAAGCGAAAAAGCGGCGCCATCGAGAATCTCGAATTGTGGCGAGCCCTCCACGCCTCCCTGGCCCGTCATGCCACCCAATTGGTCTGGGTTCGGGGCCACGCGGGCCAAGTGAAGAACGAATTTGCCAACGACCTGGCGGTTCGGGCCGCCAAGGAGCAGATCACGTCGGAAGGGATCGCCGCCGCCACCTTCGACCCGTGGCTCGGAGCCCAGCGGGCCAAGGGCCGCTACCTTGGTTACGACCCCGACGCCACCTTCACCGCCCTCGAAAGCCGGGTGGCCGGGGGTGAATCACTCCCGCTCGGACTCGAAGAGAAGCGATGATGACCGACCTGGAACGATTCGTCAAACGCCTGGTCGAGCGGCTCGAAGCTCGCGATCCAACCGGCCTCTATCGCCCCGTCAACGTCGGCGATCTCCGCGCCTCCATCATGCCCTACCGTCTGAACCGGTCGGCCCTGGAGCTGTCGAGTCACGAGGAGTACGAACTTCTGGTCCTCCGCCTCGTGGCCGAGGAGGGCGGCTTTGCCCGGACCAACCCAGCCGAATCCGCCGCCCGGTGCCGCGAAGAGGTCAACTCCCCGAACCCCGACCTGGACATCGTCGAGGATCTCAACGACACGACGATCCAGTTCGGGGCAGCAACGCTCTCGGCACTCGGCACGCGGCACGCGGCACTCGCCCCCGAGCCCCCGCCCCCCGAGCCCGAGCCACCTCCACCCCCGCCGAGTGCCGAGCGCCGAGTGCCGAGTGCCGAGTCCGTCGAGTCCGTCGAGTGCGCCACCTGCCACCGCCCGCTGCCCACTCATCGGGAAGTCACCTTCTGCCCGTATTGCGGGACCCGGCTTGGGCGGCTTCAGTGCGGGCGCTGCGGTGACGACATCGAACCCGATTGGAGTCACTGTATCCGCTGCGGCGCCACCGCGGGTGGCGGATGACCTCGCCTGAGGCTCCCAAGATCGATCGAGCGGCGCTCGACCGGATCATTCAGCGCGCGGCCGAACTCCAAACCGGCGAACGCGATGTCGGCGACAGCCTGACCCCGGACGAAGTGCTGGCGCTCGGCAAAGATGTCGGGATTCCCGGCCGCTACCTCCAACAGGCCATGCTTGAGCACCAGACTGCGGTGGCCGCCACACCCGATCAGACCTTGGTCGGTCGCATCGTTGGTCCGGCCGAGGTTCGGGCCCAACGCGTCGTGCAAGGGGCCGCGGAGGATGTGATCCGGTCGCTGGTGGGGTGGATGGACAAGAACGAGTTGATGGTGGTGCAGCGCCAACAGGCTGGCTGGATCAGCTGGGAGCCGCTGCGGGGGATGCAGGCCGCCATCCGGCGGGGCACCGCCTCGCTCGATACCTCGAAGCCCAAGTTCATGCTGTCACGGGCGGAACTGGTGGTGGCGACCGTGACCCAGCTCGAAAGCGGGTACAGCCATGTCACGCTGATCGGCACGTTACGCCGGACCCGGGGCGAGCATCTGATCGGGGCCGCAGTGTTCGGAGGTCTCGGAGTTGGGAGTGCCGCCGTCTTGGCTGGATTTGGCCTCTTCGCTGTGGCGATCGCTCCGGTGGCGCTGGGCGCCCTGATCTCGGCGATCTGGCTCCGCGGGGTTCGGCCCATTGCCGATCGGGTCCAACTCGGCCTCGAGCGGGCCCTCGATTTCCTCGAGCGGGGCGGGGTCAAGCCGGGGCATGAACTTCCGAACCGCGGCCCCGGTCTGATCGACCTCTTGGCCAACGAAGTTCGGCGAGTCTTGAAACCATGACAGCCGGGTACCCCCGTCGGGCCCTCACGGCCCTCGCGCTGCTGGCCGGCTGCCGGGCCACGACCAAGCGGCCGTGGTTCGTTCCGCTGCCGGAGGCCGAGCATGCCGAAATCGGGTTCGGCCTGCTCAATAAAGACTCGAGCATCGCGGGGATCACCGATTCGGTCGTGGCCTACCTCGAGGCGGACAGCATTCCGGTAAGCCTGGTGCATCGGGTTGCCGGCTACCTCGAGACTCCCTGGTTTGACGCCAAGTCGCTCCGGCCCACCACCGCCAGGCCGCTCGGCGAGGACGTGGTTCGAGTCCGCGCCTGGGTCGATGCCAGCAAACCAGGGTTTGCCCGGGTCGAGATCGAAACCGTCTATGTGCCGGCGGCCGATCCCTCCCTCCGCGAACGGGACACCGAGGTGGCGGTGCCGCTGACCCATCCGGTGAACCGCCGGGTGGCGGAGTCGCTGAAGCGTCTCAATGAAAAATACGGTGTCCCGGACGAGGAAAAAGAGAAAGCCGCCCGGAAGGCCGCGCCCGGCGGACCCCCAATCCAGGCGGTACCGGTTAAGCCCGACTCCGCCGTCATCGAACCAAGCAAGCCCGACACGACCTCTCGCCGCTGACCATGCGGGCTCCGGTATTCCGAGGGATCTGGCGCGACGATCCGCGAGCCCGGGCGGCCTATTCGGAAGGGGCGGGGATCTACCGCATCGTGCTCCGGTCCGTGGCGGTTCCTCCCACCACCCAGGCGCTGGTCGACCTGGTTCGATGGGCCGGGGAACATCAGGTACCCCTCGTCCCGCGTGGCGCGGGCAGCGGAATGCCCGGGGGCAACGTGGGTGACGGTGTGGTGGTCGACTTGACGGCGCTCGACGGGGCCCCGGTCGCCGTCGACCAAGTCGCTCTGCTCGCCACGACGGGGGCGGCGGTCTCGCTCGGCGTCTTGGCCGAGGCGGCGGGACGGGTTGGGCTTCGGATGCCGGTCGATCCGTCGAGTGCGCGATGGGCCACCGTGGGCGGGGTCGTCGGGACGAACGCCGCGCCGGTGCCCGGACGGTGAAATACGGATCAGTTCGTCGCTGGGTCGAGGGCCTGACCATGGTCACCGCCGATGCCGAAGTCGTCCGGCTCGATCGGGGCGTCAAACCAGCCGACTCCGCCATGGCCCAGGTCTTCCGGCAGATCAAGCGGGCCTTCGATCCGAGCGGGGTTTTGAATCCGGGTGTCAAGTTCGATTTCGGCGCCGGCGAACCCCCGATCCGCTCCCTCAAAGTGGGCAGCCGCGCCGCGCCGATACCAGCCGACATCGCGGCTGGTCTCCGGCGCCTGGAACAGGGGGCCGGGTATGATTCGTCCCGCCTTGACCTGGCGGACGATCCGCTTTGAACTGATCTTTCGTCCCGATCCCTGTTCCTCCCCTTACCGTCCCACCGGGAGTTGCCGATGCGCCGTCTCGCCCTGCTATTGCCGTTGGTGATTGGCTGTGCCAAAGCTGAGGTCCCGAAGGACGAAGCCGCCACTGTGGCCCCTGCCGCCACGACCGAGGCGGATATCGCGGGGACGTGGTCGGGGGAGCTCCACTCGCTCAGCGATTCACTGCTGGGTCAGTTCACCCAGGCCTGCGGGGGAGGGACGTGCCGCGCTACCGTCGTTGGTCAGCCCGACACGGTGCTGTCGACCTATGTCCTGTCTGCCGACAGCGCCGTCGGCTCCGTCGGGGCCAGGAGCAACCCGAGTTTTCCGGGAATCAAAGTGACCGAGCAATGGGTGTCCCGGATTACGGGCCCCGGCACGGTTATGGGAACGGGTCGGTTCATGCTGGCTGAAAACCCCGACTCCGTGTTGCTTCGATACCGCTTCACCGGCACCAAGGCCCCCTGATCTGAGTTATGCGGGCTTACCTTGATCTCCTGACGCTACTGCTTGAGCGCGGTCGGCCCAAAACCGACCGCACTGGCACCGGTACGCTGAGCGTGTTCGGCCACCAGATGCGGTTTGACCTGGCGGCCGGGTTTCCGCTGCTGACCACGAAGAAGGTCCACACCAAGTCGATCATCCATGAGCTGTTGTGGTTCCTGCGCGGGGGCACCAATACCAAGTATCTGAAGGACCATGGCGTGTCGATTTGGGACGAGTGGGCCGATCCCGATGGCAATTTGGGTCCTATATATGGTTATCAGTGGCGCTCCTGGCCGGCGGCCGGCGGCGGCACCATCGACCAGATTGCCGAGGCCGTTCGCCAAATTCGGGAGACCCCCGATTCCCGCCGGATCATCGTGAGCGCCTGGAATCCGGCCGACATTCCGAAGATGGCGCTCGCCCCCTGCCACGCGTTGTTCCAATTCTATGTGGTCGATGACCGGCTTAGTTGCCAACTCTACCAGCGGAGCGCCGACGTCTTCCTGGGCGTTCCCTTCAACATCGCCTCCTATGCCCTGCTCACCGCCATGATGGCCCAAGTCACCGGCCTCGTGCCCGGGGAGTTCATCCATACCTTCGGCGACGCCCACCTCTACAGCAACCACGTCGACCAAGCGAGGCTCCAACTCACCCGCGACCCTCGTCCGCTCCCCACCCTCCGGCTCAACCCAAACATCACCTCGATCTTCGACTTCTCCTTCGAAGACATCGCCATCGAAGCCTACACCCCCCACCCCGCCATCCTCGCCCCGATCGCCATATGACCACCCGCCGAGCGCCGAGCGCCGAGCGCCGAGTGCCGAGCCTCTCCCTCGTCGCGGCCGTCGCCGAAAACCGAGTCATCGGCCGGGCCGGCGGACTACCCTGGCGCCTGCCCGATGATCTCAAATTCTTCAAGCAGCTCACGACCGGCCACACGGTCATCATGGGGCGAAAGACCTTTGATGAGGTGAGGCGGCCGCTGCCGAACCGGCGGAATGTGGTGATCTCTCGGGACCCCTCGTTTCGCCCGGATGGCGTGACGGTGGTGCCGAGTCTCGAGCAGGCGCTGGCGTTGGGGGCAACCGAGGACGAGGTCTTCGTGATCGGCGGAGGCGAGATCTATCGGTTAGCGCTGCCGGGAGCCGACCGGCTCTATCTCACGGTCGTTCACGCCTCGGTCGAAGGTGATACGTACTTCCCGGACTTCGATCGGACGGCTTGGACGCTCGACGATGAGGTCTTCCACCCCGCCGATGAGCGCCACTCGATGAGTTTTTCCTTCCAAACCTACTCCCGCGTCGGTTCGGCTACTTGATGCGAAGGGGTGCCGCTGCACCCGGTCTTGCACTTTGCCATGATTCGCCGACCAGCATCGCGATGGTTGCCGCAAACTGACTTTGGGTTCCGCTCTGACGTCTGAGGTCGTCGTTCGGAAGAATCTTCGGCCCCATCACCGCCATCCAGATCCGATCCGCGGGCAGCACGTCCACGCCGTGATCGGTCCAATCCCGCCCCGGACCCCGACCGTGATCGGCTGAGATCAACAAACTCGTCCGCCCTCGAGCGTCGGGCAGCGCCTGAGCCGCTTCCCAGAGTTGTCGAATGAAATGATCGGCTCGCAGGGCAGCATCGAGGCACCGATCGTACCGCCGTTGATGGGCCCACTCGTCGGTTTCACCAAGGAGAACCACCAGGACCCGGGGCTGTCGCGTGACGAGGGCCGCCGCCATGGTCGGGGCGTCGAGCCGGACCCCGCCCTAGAAATTCGGCAGCCACTCGGCGAACCGGTTCGTGGCCCGTTGGTGGTCGGTGGTCGGAGTCTTGAACGGCGGGCCGTCTCCATTGACGGGCAGCCGGCTTCGCGCGGTGTTGAAGATGAACGGGAACACATCCCACGAGCCGTAGGCCTCGACCGATCCGCGAAACCCGGGGTGCCCCGCCAGCCACTCGAGCACCGTGACGTTGGGGTTTGGGGTCTTGTCGTTGCTGGTGATTCGCGGGTCCGGTGCTCCGGTGCAGAGCTCGTTGTATCCGGGGTACGAGAACCGCTGGTCGTTGGCCACCCGGAAATCGCTCCCGCTGGCCGAGTCACCGAGGAGGAGGCCCCGTTCGGCAACCATCGAGCTGAGGAACGGCATCACGGCTCGTCGCCGGCCGGCGGGATCGTCGCGCCAGAACCGCCGGAGGGTCAACCCGCTGTCGGCCACGTCGCCGTCGGCGCCTGTCATCAGACGTCGATCGGCTCCGCCGAAGATCTCTTGCCACCTCATGTCATCGAGTGTGACGACGATCACTCGATCCGCTGATCGCTGCGCCGCCGCCGGTGTGGCGGCGCTCAAAATCGAAAAGAGTGCCGCGATCAGTCCTCTCACCGTGTTACTCTGGCGTTTTGCAGGTATCCAATCCTCCGCAACTCGATGTTGAATCTCGACTTTGGTCAACGAATCTTGGAAAAATGTATTGTGCGATGAGATGATGTTTCTTACTTTAGTGGTGCGTAGTCGCTTGCCACACCACGAAAGCCCTTTGCAAGGAGAACCTTTGGCGGTCCGAATTGGGTTCGCGTTCAATCTCAAGCCTTCCACCCCGAGCGTCGAAGCTCCTGCTTCTCCGTCTCCGGCAGTTCCACCAGCGCCGGCCAAGTTCTCGGCCCGGTCGCTCCGCTCCGATCTCCCGCAGCCCGATCTTTACGCTGAGTGGGACGAGCCCGAGACCATCGATGCGGTCGAAAAGGCCCTGTCAGGCCTGGGGAAGGTCATTCGGCTCGAGGCCGACGCTGATTTCCCTCGGAAGGTCATGGCGGCTCGCCCAGACTTCGTCTTCAACATAGCCGAAGGCCTCTACGGGGTGAATCGCGAGGCGCACGTCCCGTCGATCTGCGAGTTCCTCGGGATTCCCTACCACGCCTCCGATCCGCTGACCTTGAGCCTGTCGTTGCATAAGGGCCGGGCCAAGGAGGTGCTGGCGTATCATGGCGTGCCGACGGCTCCGTTCATCGTGGCCAACTCCCGGGCTGACGCCCGGAACGTCACCCTCCCGTTCCCGCTCTTCGCCAAGCCGGCGCTGGAGGGGTCGAGTAAGGGGATCACCACCCGGAGCCTCTGTGCCAATCGGGCCAAGCTGGTCTCGGTGGTCGGCGACCTCCTCGAGGTCTATGAGGAACCGGTCCTGATCGAGACCTACTTGCCGGGGCAAGAGTTCACGGTGGCGATCATCGGGAACGGCCGCGAAGCCCGCTGCCTCCCGATCGTCGGGATGAAGTTCGATGAACTGCCGCTCAACGCCCCGCCGATCTATGGCTACGAAGCGAAGTGGCTCTGGGATACCCCGGATCGGCCGCTTGAGTTGTTCGAGTGCCCGGCCCAGGTCGACAAAGAACTGGCCCGGGACATCCGGAGCGTGGCGCTCTCGACCTACCGGATCTTGGGCTGCCGTGATTGGGCCCGGGTCGACGTCCGGTGCGATGCCGCCGGGCGCCCGATGGTCGTCGAGGTGAATCCGCTGCCCGGGATTCTGCCGAACCCGGCCGATAACTCGTGCTTCCCGAAGGCCGCCCGGGCCGCCGGGATGTCCTATGATACGCTGATCCAGACCGTGGCCGACATCGCCTGGCGCCGGATCAGCGGCAAGTCCCTCTTGGCCAAGGTGGCTGCTTGAGGATTGGGGTTGTCTACGACGCCGGCAGCGGCGACTGGGATCCGAAAGATGTCGCCGCGGTGCTTCTTAACGTCCGGACCGTGCAGAAAGCGCTCCGGGCCGGCGGCCATGTCACCACCCTGATCCCGGTTACCCTCGGCGACGTGCGCTGGCTCCAGAAGGTCCAACGCTGCGATGCCGTCTTCAATCTCTGCGAAGGGGTCAACGGGATCGCCCGGTATGAGGACTATGCCGTTGCCGCGCTCGATCTGACCCGGGTCCCGTTCACCGGTTGTAACTCGTGGACCGTCACGATCGCCCACCGAAAACACATTGCGAACACCCTGTTCGCCGCGTCCGGGGTGCCGGTACCGCCGTTCGTGCTGGCCAAGCGGGGCACCGTGCCGGACGGGCTGATGTTCCCGGTCATCGTCAAGCCGTCGGGTGAGGATGCGAGCGTCGGGATCGACTCCGGGTCGGTCTGCACTACCAAGAAGGCTCTCAAGGAGCGGTTGGCCAAGGTGGCGGGCCTTTGGGAGGACACCCTGATCCAGGAGTATGTGCCGGGCCGGGAGGTCAATGTTGGTTTCGTCGGGTCCGAAATGCTGCCGATTTCGGAGATCAACTTTCAGAAGATGCCGCCGGGGAGTTGGCCGATCGTGACCTACGCGGCCAAGTGGGATGACGGGAGCCCAGAAGATCTCGGGACCATCCCGATGTGTCCGGCGCCCTTAGGCCCCGTGTTAGCCGAGAAGGTCGCGTCGGTGGCCCGGTTGGCCTGGCAGGTTATCGGTTCGGAAATGGGTTATGGCCGGGTCGACATTCGGATTGCGCCGAACGGCGAGCCTTATGTGCTCGAGGTCAATCCCAATCCTGACATCTCGGTGGATGCCGGCCTGGCCCGGATGGCCCGGGTTCGCGGCTGGGACTACACCACGCTGATTCAAAAAGTCGTCGACGAAGCCCTCGATCGTGCCGAGCGCCGGCGGGTTGCCGAAGCGCAGTACCTCAAAGTCTCAGTCTGAGTCGTTCCGTGGCTCGGCCACGCCTTCGCGCCTTGACCCCCGCTGATCGGACCCGGGTCGAGGCGATGACGCGGGCCGTCGGCCTGTTCTACGACCATGAGATCCCGGTAGCGCTTGAGGTCTTCGACGATTCGTTCGGCGACCCCGACTACGAGTCGGCCGGAGTGGAGGTCGATGGGGTGCTTGTGGGCTGGGCTTGTTGGGGCCCGACGCCGGCCAGTGAGGGCACCTTCGATCTCTATTGGATCGTCGTGGATCGGGGGCAACAGGGTTCGGGGCTTGGGTCTTTGCTTCTTGAAGAGATGGAACGACGGACCACCGGCCGGGCCCGGACATTCCGGGTGGAGACCTCCGGCCGGCCGGACTACGCGCCCACCCGCGCCTTCTACGAACGTCACGGTTTCGGGCAGGTGGCGGTGGAAGCGGGGCACTACGGCCCGGGGGATGACCTGGTGAGGTTCTCGAAAACCTATTCAAACTGACCCGGGGAGCGGCCAGGCAGGGGTCAAAGTACATTTATCCCATGAACCGGGTATCGGCGCTCTGGATTCGCCTGATCGCACTGAGCCTGCTGGTGGCGATGGTGCTACCGGTGTCGTTCGAATTGCGCCTCCACCGCCAGGATCAGGGCCAGCGCGGCGTTGCCCACGTCGAAGCCAAGGATCTCCAGCACCACTCCGATCAGTGCCTCGAAACTGCCGCCGTCAGCGACCAGACCCCGTTGCGGGTTCCGCCGCCGCCGCTCTACACGGTTGGTCCCGAATCCGCGCCGCATCCGACCGGCGTTGACCAGCCGTTCGATGCCCGGCCGTTGCTCCTCCCTTCGTGCCGAGCCCCCCCTGCTCGGGTCGCCATCTAGCGATTGATCCAAGCCCAGCCGTCCGGCTGGGTCGCTATCCTCGAGATCACAGGAAGGAGCCCCCATGGACGTGCGGGCCTACAGTCTATTGATACTGGCCACCGTCGTGACCCCGGCGTACGGCCAAGACACGACCAAGACCGCTCCCCCGCCGATTCCGGCGCGGAGTGCCACCAATCCCCGGTTGTTGCCTGACGTCAGCATGGTCGGCGACTTGATTGGAGACTTTTCCCGCCGGGGCTCGACTCAGGAGGGCGGCCAGCGGTTTGCGGTGCGAGAGGTGGAACTCGCCATCCAATCCGCCATTGATCCCTATTTCCGTGGCGATGTGTTCCTCGGCCTCAACGACGAGGAAAAGATTTCGATCGAGCAGGCGTACCTCACGGCCACTGCACTTCCGGGCGGCCTCGAAGCTCGGTTCGGCCGGTTCCTGATGCCGTTTGGCAAGCAGAATATGACCCACCGGCACGACCTCCACACCATTGAGTATCCCTGGGTCCTCCAGCGGTTCCTCGGGCCCGAGGGTCTCAAGGGTACCGGGATCTACCTCAGCAAGGTGTTCTCGCCACTTGGCTTCTATCAGGAACTCCAGGTGACGGCAACCGACCGGTTCGGGGAATTCGACGAGTCACTCCAAACCACGGAGCCGGTCAACACCAAACTCGCCAACCTCGGTTTTTCGGCCCGGCTCCGGAACTATGTCGATCTGACCAACCACGCCAACCTCGAGATTTCCGCCAGTGCGATCACCGGCAAGCGGCCCGGTGAAGCGGTCGGTGTTCCCGGGGTCAACGCCGTGACCGCCCGCCAAAGCCTCATCGGCATCGATGCCACCTATCGTTGGCGCCCGCTGAAACAAGGCCTCTACCGGTCGTTCATCCTTCAAGCGGAGATCCTCCGCCAGCTGAACGGCGGGGGCGACATCCCGGCGGGGTTGCCGGCGGCCCGTTACCTGGGCCCGACCGCAAACTCCACCGGCGGCTATGTGTACAGCCGCTATCAACTGACTCGCCGGACGTTCCTCGGGGCTCGTTACGACTGGGTAGCCGATCCGGATGCCGCCGGTGAGCGGCTTCGGGCGGCATCCGGGTATTGGCAATTTTTCCCCAGTGAATTCTCGAAAATCCTGATCGGCTATGAGCGGGTGACCCCTCCCGGTGAATCGGCCTACGGACGCATCATGGTCCAGGCCACGTTCGCCATGGGTCCCCACAAGCCGCACCCGTTCTGAGGACCCTGGCCATGCGACGACTCCTGCTGACTGTTCCGCTGCTGCTGCTGGAGCTGACCGTTCCCGCGGCAGCGCAACTCAAAGTGGTGACCAGTACGTCCGACCTGTACGATATCGCCCGCCAGATTGGCGGCGCTCGAATCAAGATCAAACACATCAGCGAAGGCTACCAAGACCCCCACTTCGTCGAAGCCAAGCCGAGTTTTGTGCTCGACCTGCAAAAAGCCGATGTGTGGGCCTTTGTTGGCCTGGATTTGGAAATCGGGTGGATGCCCATCCTGCTCGATGGAGCCCGCAACCCGAAAATTCGTTTGGGCGGGACTGGTTACCTCGACGTGTCCAAGGCCATTGCCGTGCTGGACCTGCCGAGCGGGTCGGTCGATCGAAGCCAGGGGGACGTCCATGCGTTGGGGAACCCCCACTACTGGCTCGACCCCGTCAACGGACGGCGGATCGCCGGGCTGTTCCGGGATAAGTTCTCGGAACTCGACCCCGCGGGGGCGGCCGATTACGCCGCCAATCTTTTCAGATTCGAGGGCGCGATTGACGCGGCGGCCAAGGGATGGGCCGCCGATCTCGCGAGCCTCAAGGCCCGGCCGATCGTCGCCTGGCACACCAGCTGGCGCTATTTTGCCGAGTATACCGGCGTCAACATCGTCGGGTTTGTCGAACCGAAACCGGGCGTTCCGCCCTCGCCGTCGCATCTGACCGGCCTGATTCAGACCATCAAGCGGACCGGGGCCAAGGCCATCGTCTTGGAGCCGTACTACGATCGGAAAACGGCCGATTTCCTGGCCTCCAAAACCGGTGCAACGGTCGTCGTTCTGCCGCCATCGGTCGGCGGACAGAAGGGTCTCGACGACTACCTGGCTGTCATGACGTACAACATCCGGACGCTGGCGAAAGTGGTGCAATGAGCGACCTGGTTCGGTTCGACGGCGTCAGTCTCGGTTACGGGCGGAGTCCGGTGCTGACCGGCGTGACCTTCGCGGTGCCCGAGGGGGATTTTCTAGGTGTCGTCGGGCCGAATGGGTCCGGGAAGACCACGATCATTCGGGCGATGTTGGGTACTCTCCTGCCACTGGCGGGCACGGTTACCAAGACCGCAGGCCTCCGGTTCGGCTACGTCCCCCAGCGCGACCAGGTCGACTCGCTCTTCCCGCTGTCGGTCAGCGACGTCGTCATCATGGGCCGGTACGATCGGATCCGGCTTGGGCACCGCCCCGGCCCCGACGATCGTCGCGCGGCGCGCCAGGCCCTTGAGCAGGTCGGGGTTCCGCACTTGGCCGACCGAAACCTGTCCCGGCTTTCGGGAGGGCAGAAGCAACGGGTCCTCATTGCGCGGGCCCTGGTCGGCGATCCCAACGTGCTGGTCTTGGATGAGCCGACCAACGGGATGGATCTCGTCTCCACGACCCAGATTCTCGGATTGGTGCGGGATCTGCACGACCAACGCGGCTTGACCGTCGTGATGGTGAGCCATGCCTTGAACGAGGTGGCCAACTACGTCCACCGGATCGGATTGGTGTTCGAGGAGAAACTTCGGCTCGGAATGGTCCCCGAGATCATCAATGAGGAGGTCCTGAGCCAAGTCTACGGACTCCCCGTCGAGGTCAACACGTTCGACGGTCACCGGGTCGTCGTCACCCGCCGGCCCGCCAGGTCACCCGGGCATGTTTGAGACCATCTCGCTGTTTCGGGAGGCCTTGTACGGTGCACTGATTATCGGGGTGGGGTGCGCCGTCCTGGGCGTCTACGTGGTGCTCCGTCGCATCGTGTTCGTCGGTGCGGCGCTCGCCCAGTTGTCTTCCGCCGGCATTGCGTTGGCCATCTGGCTCGGCGGCCTCGGTCTGTTCGGTACCAACCACGCCTATACCATTGGGATGTCGCTGGTGGTGACACTGGCGGGCGCCCTCTTCTTCGGTGCCGGGGGCGGCCGGCGGTTCTTGCACCATGACGCTGGGATCGGGGTGACCTACGCGGTGGCGGCCGCCTTGGGCATTCTCCTGATCGCCAAAGCCGCGAGCGGCGAAGCCCACGACATCTTTCTCCAGGGCAATATTCTCGGCATCACCCGCCACGAAACGCTCGAACTGCTCGCGGTCATCGGTCCGGTCCTGGTGCTGCACTTCGCGCTCGCCAAAGAATTCACCTTCGTTTCCTTCGATCCGGAAACGGCCCAGACCATGGGCTATCGGGTCACCCGGTGGAATCTGTTGCTTTATCTGACGATCGGCGTGGTGATTGCGTTCGCGATGCAGTCGGCGGGCGTCCTGCTGGTGTTCAACTTTCTGGTCCTGCCGGCGGTGACCGGGCTGCTGCTGGCCCGGTCGATGCACGGGGCATTCGGCTATTCGATCGCGTCGGCGGTCCTCGCGTCGGTGGTCGGATTTTCGCTCTCGATTCCCTTGGACCTCCCAACCGGTCCGACGATCATCGCGATATCGGGACTGGTTGCCCTCGTCGCTTGGTGGGTTCGGCGGACCAGGGGCGAGTAGCGCCGTGCTCGACGTGGACGCCGCCCCGGCCAAGCGCCAGTTCGAGAATCCACTCCCAACCGATCGTAGCGCGGAACGTCTTCATCGTCATCCCGAGGTAGCGGGCCACCCAACTGCGAAGCGTCCGCGCCTCCGTTCCCATCATATGGGCCATCTGCTCCACGGTCAACGCCGCGGTTTCGGTCTTGGCCCGTAACAGGCCATGGATCCGAATCCAGTCGTGTCGGCTGTAGTTGCCTTGGCGTCGCAGCCGGTACCGGACGGTCCGCTCCGCGTTCCCGCCGGTTTGACCGTGGCGCGGGCTCCAAATCTGGTCGAGAGTCTGGCCCAGGTGGCGATCGACGCCGGATCAGGGGCCCCGGCCGTGAGGTCGAGGACCGGGACCAAGAGGTCGCCCATCGGCGGGGTGGGTGCGGTTGTGGCGGTCATCAGGGGCCTGAAATGCAGAACCTGTGTCTCTTTTCAGTCATCTAAACGTTGGTGCCATAACGAGTTGCCCAAGTGGCTGCCGGGAAGCCCGGCCTCCGGGCGGCGCGGGTTGCCAGAAACGGGGGGATTCCGCTTTCTTGCTGCCATGACTGAAATCAAGCTGGCCATCGAAGGCATGTCGTGCAACCACTGCCTCAACGCGGTGAATCGGGGGCTCGCCAAGCTTCCTGGCGTTCGGATCAAGTCGGTGGCCATTGGCCGGGCCGAGCTCGAGTTCGACCCCGGGCAGGGGAGCCCCGCGTTGATCGTCGCGGCCATCGACGACGCGGGTTTCAAAGCAACGCCGATGTAATGGTGCTATCGTATTCGGATGCCCAACATCCGGTTCGCTCTTCTCCTCGGACCCGTCGTGCTCGGGTGCGGGACTCAACCCAGTCAATCGATCGACCCCTCCGTAAGCTTGGATCCGCCAGGCGGTGAGACCCGGGTCATTGATTTCACGACCGATGAAGGCACTGGGATGTCGGTCGATGTGGCCCCCGACGCCAGTTGGCTCGCCTTCGATCTGTTGGGGCATGTCTACCGAATGCCGCAAAGCGGCGGCACCGCGGTGGCCCTGACCCAGAACAGCGGCCCCGCCCTCAACTTTCACCCGGCGATTTCGCCGGACGGAAAGCGAATCGCCTTCACCTCGGACCGGAACGGCCAGCTGGCCATTTGGACCATGGCCGCCGACGGCACCGACCCGAAACTCGTGTTCGGCGATCCGGACACCCGGTTCATTCAGCCCGCCTGGGCGCCCGACGGCAAGAGTCTGGTTGCGGTCCGGTTGTACCGGACGCCGGGGCGCGGTTGGCACCGTCAGAACCGGACGCTGTTTCGGTTGCCGCTCGATGGTGGCCCGCCGGAACCACTGGTCAACGAACGGCTGACCCAACCGGACTCGCCCCATTTTTCTCCCGACGGCCGGGATCTCTTCTACCACGTGTCCTACTCGATCGGCGAAGGGCTCGGCATGCTCACCGCCGGGTACCGGATCATCCGGCGCGAGTTGGCCACCGGCCGGTCGGAGACGGTCCGGGTCCCGGGGCCGGCCGAGCCATCGCCCGAGTTCCGCGCGGCCCTCAAAGCCGGCGGCTACGCGGCCGACGTCGGGAACGAGCCCTCGGCCACGACGCCCAAAGTGTCGCCGGATGGGAAGTGGCTGACCTTTTCCAGGGAAATGCCGGACCAGACGTTCGAGTGGCGGGGCCACACCATGCGGCCGAGCACCGGGCTCTGGATTCGAAACCTGGCGAGCGGGGAGGAACGGGCCCTCCTGCCCGTCGCTACCAAGGACCTCACTGAAATCAACGCGCAGTACGCCTATCGGCCGTTTCCAGGGTACGCCTGGATGCCCGATGGCCGATCGATCGTGTTGTCGGTTGGCGGCAAGATCCAGCGACTCGATGTGGCGACCGGAACCCTGACGCCGATTCCGTTCGAGGCTCGGGTGCTCCGGACCGTGGCGGAGCCGGTTCGAGGCCGGATCCAAATTGACGATGACTCGCTCGAGGTTCGGTTCATTCAGTGGCCGGCGGCGTCGCCGGACGGGAAGCGGCTGGCGTTCGTGGCGGCGGGTCGGATCTGGGTCATGGACCTTCCCGGCGGCACTCCGACGCCGCTGACCGAGCCGATGCTACCGGCATTTCAGTTTGCCCCGGTGTGGTCACCGGATGGGCAGTCGGTGGCGTTTACCAGCTGGGACGAAACGTCGCGCGGTCACCTCTGGGTCGTTGGGGGAGCGGGCGGCGTGGTGCGGCGGGTATCGAACGCACCCGGGGAGTATCTCGGGCCGGTCTTCAGCCCCGATGGCCGGTGGCTCGCGGCGAGCCGGGGCCCCGGTCCGAAGCCGGGGCAGGGCTGGAACCCCTGGGCAAACCCGGCTGGTTGGGATCTGGTTCGGTTCTCGGCGGCGGGCGGCCCGGCCACCGTCCTGGCGTCGATCGGCGGTTGGCAGCGGGCCGGCCTTGGGCCCGACGGTCGCCTAACGTTTCCGGCCCAGAAGCTCGCGCAACCCGCCTCGCCGCTTTTGTACAAACCGTTTCCCGACTCGGCCGATCTGGCCAACACCGTCCAGGTCAATACGGTGAGTTGGGAAGGCGGCGGCGTGCGGACGCATCTCGAGTTTCCGGCCCGGCGCGGGCAGGGGAACACCCCGGTGTGGTCGCCGGACGGTCGGTGGGTGGCATTCGATGCGGCTCACCAGGTCTTCGTGGCCCCCACCACACCCGATGGCGGCGTCCAACCCATCGAGCCGAATCCGAACGTCACGGCGGCGGGTCGGGTCCGAGTCGGCGAATGGGGCGGGATCTTCCCCCGATGGCGGAACGCCACCACGCTCGAGTTTGCATCCGGGCCCCGGTATGTGACCTATGACGTCGCCTCGGCCAAGGCCGAGGCGATTGAGATCCGGTTGCGGTTGCCGCGGATGAAGCCGGCCGGATCGATCGCGTTGGTCGGCGCCAAGATCGTCACCATCGACAGCGGTGGGGTGATCGACCGAGGTACCGTCGTGGTGCGCGGCTCGCGGATTGCCTGCGTCGGGGTCTGCGACACCACCGGCGTCGACCGGGTCGTTGACGTGTCGGGCAAGACGATCATGCCCGGGCTGATCGATCTCCACGCCCATCATACCGAGAGTGACGCCGGCGCCACCGTTACCCAGCATCACTCACCCTTCGCCCTCGATCTGGCCTACGGGGTCACCACCATCGTCGACCCGGCCACCCAATCGGCGAGCGCGTTCGCGCTGACCGAACTGGTCGAGGCCGGCGTGATGCCCGGCCCTCGGGTGTACAGCTCCGCCGAAACCGTCATCGCCTGGGGCAGCGCCTGGGGCGATTTCCCCGAGATCGATTCGATCGGGGTGGCCCGGTCGGAGATCAACCGCCGGAAGGCCTGGGGAGCGGTGACCATCAAGAACTACCGCCAGCCCGGCCGCCGCCAGCATCAACTGCTGGTCCAAGCCGCCCGGGAGGCGGAGATCAGCCTCACCAGCGAGGGCGGGCCGCTCTTTCTCGATGTGGGCTATGCTATCGACGGACAAACCGGTTGGGAGCACATGATCGCCGATCTGCCGCTCTATCGCGATGCCACCACGTTTTTCGGCAAGGCCGGTCTGGTCTACTCGCCGACGCTGATGGTGGCCGGGGTGCCCCACGGGGCGATGGAATACTACCGGCCCTCGGCCGACCTGCTGAACGAAGCCCGAACTCGGCGGTTCATGCCCTACCCGGTCCTGGCTGCGAAGGTCGCGAGCGCCGCGCCGAAACTCCTCGAACAGGTGGCGTTCCCGATCATGGCTGAGGGCGTGGCCGATATCGTCAAGGCGGGCGGGTTTGCCGCCATCGGCGAGCACGGGGAGCAAACCGGGATTGGTTCGCACTGGGAACTCTGGACCTATGCGACCGCGCTCACGCCGGTCGAGGCGATCAAGGTGGCGACCTGGAACGGCGCGTATTTCATCGGGGCCCACCACGAAACCGGGTCGATCCGAGCCGGCAAGCTCGCCGACCTCGCGATTCTGGACGCCGACCCGACCATCGACATTCGAAACTCCTCGAAGGTTGCCATGGTCATGAAAGCAGGCCGCCTGTACGAGGCCGCCACCCTCAACGAACTCTGGCCCGGCACGAAACCCTACGGCCGGATTCCGTGGCCGACCGGCCCGCGCCCTTAGGGGGTTGGCGTGTTTTGAAGCATTGACAGTATACATGTAAAGCTGTACATTGTACATGTAAATGGGGGCCTGATGTCTGATTCGAAAAACATCCCGCGGGTTCGGGAGCCGGTCCAGGTCTACCTCGACGGGCCTGACCTCTATCTCCTCGACGACTTGGTCGTGGCCACCGGCCTGACCAAGGCCGAACTGCTCCGTCGCGGTCTGCGGCGGCTGTCCGATGAGGCCCTCGGTGATCGGGCGGCCGGCTGGTCGCTCGACCGGTTGATTGGGGCGGCGGATGGGCCGGCGCCAGCACCGGACTTGGCGGTCAATCACGACGAGTACCTCTACGGCAAGGCGTCGGGTGGCCGGTCGCGTTCTCGCTGATACCAGCGCGCTCCTGGCGCTGGCCCATCGGCAGGACCAGTATCACGTCCGGGCGGTCACGATCGCTCGCCGGTTCCTGGCGTCGGGCGGCCGGTTCGTGGCCACGCCGTTGATTTTGGCGGAACTTCAGGGATTGTTGCTGTATCGTCGCGGCCCGGAGGTAGCCCGCGGCGTCACCACCGCGTTGCTCGAGGACCCCGCCTACCAGTGGCTCGCGGTCGACGCCGAGGTGCTGGAGGCCGCGGCCAGCGGCTGGTTGGAGCGGTTCCGGGACCAGCGCCTGACGCTCTGCGACGCGGTCAGCTTCGAGTCGATGCGCCGGGAGCGAATCAAGTCGGCCTTTGCGTTCGACCAGCATTTCGAACTGGCGGGGTTCAAGGTCCTCGCCGCCTAGTCGTCCAAGACGACTTCGGCGCGGTCATCGTGCCGAGGCGCGATTTCCGGATGGGCATTGAGAACCCGGGCGCAGCTATTCCACCGGAGTACCGCATCGTCGTTGCCGGCCGGCCGGATGGCAACGGCCCGTTCGAAGCACTCCATCGCTTCGTGGAACCAGTCGTACGCCAATGCCGACGCGCCGATGCTCGGGCTCAGCAGTTGGGCATGCCCCCGCCGCTCGTTGATGATGCCGGCGTAGTACTCCCGATCGTACGGCTCTCGAAGCCGGGGCAGCACCTCCCGGGCCCGCCCAACCGATCCACCCACCCCCCGGGAAATCAAATCGGTCCTGGCCAGGAGCAGCGCGATCAACGCCTCCTGGTTCTCGGGCAGCAGCAGCAAGACGTCGAGGCAAATACTCTCGGCCCCCTCCGGCTCGTTCAGCAACCGATACCGCTCGGCTCGGGCGAGCGCCGAGGCTACGCCATCCTTGGTGATCGGCTTGAGCTCGAACATGAGGCCTCCTTACGGGCCGGGAATCTTGCCGGTGACGATCGTCAGCAACTTGGCCAAGGGATCGAACGCCGCGTCGACCACCCGTTCCTTGAGCGGAATGATGGCGTTGTCGGTGATCTGAATGCCCTCGGGACAGACCTTGGTGCAGCACTTGGTGATGTTGCAGTAGCCGATGCCGTGGAGCTCCCGCAACTCATCGAGGCGGTCTTCGGTATCGAGCGGGTTCATCTCGAGGTTGGCGGTGTAGACGAAGAAACGCGGGCCGATGAACTCGTCGTGGAGGTGGTGATCCCGGAGGACGTGACAGACGTCCTGGCACAGGAAACACTCGATGCACTTCCGGAACTCTTGGACCCGGTCGACGTCGTCCTGCTGCATCCGCCAGGTGCCGTCGTCGGCGTCCGGTTTCCGGGGCGCGAACTTCTTGATGCCTTTCTTGACCTGGTAGTTCCAACTGACGTCGGTCACCAAGTCTTTGAGGTGCGGAAACGCCCGCATCGGCTCGATGGTGACCGGTTCGGTCAGGTCGAGCTGATTGAGCCTCGTCATGCACATCAGGCGGGGCTGGCCGTTGATTTCGGCCGAGCAGGAGCCGCACTTACCGGCCTTGCAGTTCCATCGGCACGCCAGATCGGTGGCATCCTCCATCTGGATCTGATGGACCGCGTCGAGGACGACCATGCCCTCGGTAACCTCGGTGGTATAGTCGGTCAGCTGGCCGGTACCGGCCTCGCCCCGCCAAATCGAAAAGGTCGCCTGTGCCATTACTTCAGCTCCTCGACAATTTTCTTCAGTTCGTCCCGCATCGGAGGGATAGGGTGCCGGCGGAGTTGCATGGTGCCGTCGGCGCCTTGCTCGATGAGATGGTTGAAGGCCCCGAATTCCGCCTTTTTGTCTTCGAAATCTTCCCGGAAGTGACCGCCCCGGCTTTCCTGCCTGGCAATAGCCGAGTGGACGATCGCCTCGGACACGATCAAGAGGTTCTTGAGGTCGATGGCGGTGTGCCAACCCGGATTGTACTCCCGGTTGCCGGGAACCCGCACCGTGGCGGCCCGGGTCTTGAGCTTCTGGAGCCCCTCGAGCGCCTCCACCATCTCGCTCTCGCACCGGACGATGCCCACGAGCTTTTGCATCATGATCTGAAGGTCCTGCTGGACCTTATACGGGCTCTCGCCGGTGGGCCGCTCGAACGGGGCCAGCGCCAGCTTGACCTGCTCGGTGACCTCGCCCTGGTCCGGCGCCATGGCGCTCTGTTCCTTGGCAAAGGCGGCGGCATATTCGCCGGCCCGTTTTCCGAACACCAGCAAATCCGAAAGTGAGTTGCCGCCGAGCCGGTTGGCGCCATGGAGGCCGGCGGCCGATTCGCCGGCGGCGAAAAGCCCTGGTACGGTGGACATCTGGGAATCGCCGTCGACCTGGATCCCGCCCATGATGTAATGGGTGGTCGGCCCGATTTCCATCGGTTCCTTGGTGATGTCGATGTCCGCCAGTTGTTTGAACTGGTGGTACATGCTCGGAAGCTTCTTCTTGATTCGTTCCGGCGCGCCCGGGAGCTTCTCTTTGATCCACTGGATGTCGAGGAACACGCCGCCGTGCGGGCTGCCCCGGCCGTCTCGCACTTCGCGCATGATACAACGGGCCACGTGGTCGCGGGTCAGCAGTTCCGGCGGGCGCCGGGCGTCCTTGTCTCCCATCACGTAGCGCCAGCCCTCTTCGGGCGTGTCGGCGGTCTGGGCTTTGTAGTTGTCGGGGATGTCGTTGAACATGAAGCGCTCGCCCCGGTTGTTGAGCAAAACGCCGCCTTCGCCGCGAACCCCTTCGGTCACCAAAATCCCTTTGACGCTCGGCGGCCACACCATGCCGGTCGGGTGGAACTGGACGAACTCCATGTCCATCAGCGCGGCGCCCATTTCGTACGCCAGCGCTTGGCCGTCGCCGGAGTACTCCCAACTGTTGCTCGTGACCTCGTAGGCCCGGCCCACCCCGCCGGTGGCGAGCACGATGGCCTTAGCCCGGAACAGCCGGAATTCGCCGTGCTGGCGGTCGTACGCCAGCGCGCCACAAACCCGGCCCGCCTGCTTGAAGAGGGTGACGATCGTCACCTCCATGTGGACGTCGATCCCTTGGTGGATCCCGTGGTCCTGGAGGGTCCGGATCATTTCGAGGCCGGTTCGGTCGCCGACGTGCGCCAGCCGGGGATACCGGTGGCCGCCGAAATTCCGCTGGAGGATCTTGCCGTCTTTGGTCCGGTCGAAGACTGCGCCCCAGGCCTCGAGCTCGCGGGCCCGGTCCGGTGCCTCCTTGGCGTGGAGTTCGGCCATCCGCCAGTTGTTGAGATACTGGCCGCCTCGAAGCGTATCGGTGAAGTGCACCATCCAGTTGTCGCGGTCGTCGACGTTGCCCATCGCCGCCGCCATGCCCCCCTCGGCCATGACGGTGTGGGCTTTACCGAGGAGCGACTTGCACACCAGGCCGACGGAGACCCCGCGGCCCGCGGCTTCGATGGCCGCGCGAAGACCGGCGCCGCCGGCGCCGATGACGAGCACGTCGTGATCGAAGGTCTTGACGTCGGTCATTCTAGAAGATCCGGAAGTCGGTCCAGATCCCCATCGAGCAGAGCCGGACGTAAATGTCACTGAAGGCAACCGTGAAGAGACTGACCCAGGCCCACCGGTGATGACCCCGGTTGAGGCATGAAGTGCAATCGTAGGGGACCTTGAACGCCGGCTTTTTGGAGAACTGGTCGCGCCACCCGCCGGCGATATGGCGCATCGAATGGCAGCCGAAGGTGTAGCCGGCGAGACAGATCGTATTCAACGCCAGCAGCAAACTGCCGATGCCGACGCCGAATGAGGTGGTGCCTTCGGCATTGGCAAACCAAAACGCTTTCCAGGCGTCGTATCCCAACAGAAACACGAAGACCACCGCAATAGCCATGAAATAGCGGTGGATGTTTTGGAGGATCAGCGGGAAATAGCGTTCGCCAAGATAGGTGTTGCGCGGTTCGCCGACCGAGCAGCCCGGCGGATCGGCCCAGAACGCCTTATAGTACGAGCCGCGGTAGTAGTAGCAGGTGAAGCGGAACAAGCCCGGAAACGGGAGGATGATCAGCGCCGGCGAGAACGGGAGCCATCCCGGCCACCAGCCCGGCTTCGGCCCGAACCACGCGTGGGGCGAGTCGCCGAAGATTTCGGGGCTGTAGAACGGTGACAGGTATGGCCCATGGGTGTAGTGGTTGCCTTGGAAGGCGGCCCAGGTGGCATAGACCACGAACGACGACAGGATCACGAAGATCACCGCGGGCTCGACCCACCATGCGTCTTTGCGCATGGTTTGCCCGGCACGGCGCCTGGTGAGGGGGACCGTCACATGGCTCATTCGCCAGAGACTCCGGTACGATTGTGGAGGTTGTGCTATGGAAAAACGGACCCGCAAAGGGAGGATACTCGGACAAGGGGCTTCGAGCCAGTGGGCAATCATGGCAGTGGTGGCCCTGGGCTTCCTCCTGGCCCAACCGGCCCGGGCCCAAGCTCGGGTTCCTCTGCCGGTGGCGGCGGATTCCTCCGGGGTGTTGAGTGCCATCCGGGCGATCGATCTCCGGCAATGATGCCGCTGTCCGACGTTGGTACTGGATTCGATGGTCCGCCGGGCGCCCAAGGTTCGGATGTTCGACGTGCTGGAGGAGCGGCCGGCCTTCGTCCTCTCGGCGGCAGGCGTGGCGCTGGTGCCGCCCGGTCAGGACGCCCGGCAAGTGCTGATCTTGGTCGGCCCGCCGAACGGGGTGGCGGCCGGCCATTTGGTCGGGCTCGAGATTCATCGCGCGGCGTGGCGGGTTCTCCAGGTCCGGAATGTCTACTAGTGCCGGCCCCACCCTTCGCGAGGCCACCCGGGTGTGGCTCCGGGTTGGGCTGATTGGATTTGGCGGCCCCGCCGGTCAGATCGCGATCCTCCATCAGGAAGTCGTGACCGAGCGCCGGTGGGTTTCGGAAGACCGATTTCTTCATGCGTTGAACTTCTGCACCCTGCTGCCCGGGCCCGAGGCTCAGCAGCTGGCGACCTATCTGGGCTGGCTGCTCCACGGGGCCCGCGGCGCCCTGATTGCAGGGACGCTGTTCGTGCTGCCGGGAGTCGTGATCCTGCTCGGGCTCTCCGCCCTCTATGCGACCGTCGGCACCGTGGGGCCGGTGGCGGCGGTGTTTGCGGGGATCAAGCCGGCCGTCCTCGCGATCGTCGTGGACGCCCTCCGGAGGATCGGTGGGCGGGCCCTCAAGCGCCGGGGTCATTGGGCCATCGCCGGGGCCGCGTTTGTCGCCCTATTTGCGTTGGCGGTTCCGTTTCCGATCGTGGTGCTGGTGGCGGGCCTCATCGGCTGGTGGATGCCAGGGGGTTCAGAGGTTTCCGTACCGGCGCCGACCGAACCACCCTCCTTTGCCCGGACCATCGGCGTGCTCGGGACTGGGCTGATCGTGTGGTGGCTCCCGATCGCTTTCGTCGCGACGGCCCTCGGTCCCCACCATCTCTTCGTTGATCTCGGCGTGTTCTTCAGCAAAGCGGCGGTGGTCACGTTCGGGGGAGCGTACTCCGTCCTTGTCTATGTCAGCCAGGAGGCGGTGAGCGGGTACGGCTGGCTTTCGGCATCGGAGATGCTCGATGGGTTGGCCCTCGCCGAGACGACGCCGGGCCCGTTGATCCTGGTGCTCCAGTTTGTCGGGTTCCTGGCGGGCTATCGACTTGGCGCTCCGGTGGCCGGCTTGATGGGCGGACTGGCCGGCTCACTGATCACGATGTGGGCCACGTTCGTGCCGAGTATGCTGCTGGTGTTGGTCGGGGCGCCCTATGTGGAGCGGCTCCGTCGACACCGCCCGTTGAGTGGTGCGTTGTCCGCCATCACGGCGGCGGTCGTCGGGGTGATTGCGAACTTGGCGGTCTGGTTCGCGCTTCACGTCGTATTCGGGCGGGTGGACCGGATCGAGGTTGGGCCGCTCAATGTCACGGTACCGGTATGGTCGACGGCCGATCCATTTGGCCTGGCGCTTGCGGTGGTCGCGATGGTTGCCATGCTTCGGTATCGGGTCGGGATGCTGACGGTGTTGGCGGGGGCGGCTCTGGCCGGGTTGTTACGATGGTTCCTCGTTAGCTGAGTCGGCTGACCGCAACGATTCCGGAAGCCGGTTCGCTTGCCCGGCGGACGTCACCGACCAACCACCGGCTGGCGCCGAGCACCACGATTCCACCGATCAACGCCGCGACCGGCAAGACATAGATCGCCCGGTCGAGGCCGAACCGGTCCGACAGCATGCCGACCAGCGGAAACGCAATCGAGTCACCCGCAATATGGATGAAGAGGAGGTACGCCCCGACCACCGTCGTGCCGATCCGGGGCGGGACGACGTCGAAGATCGTCGCCGTCAGCGGACCGTTGTACATCGTGAGCAGAATGAACGCGACATAGAACACCGGGATGAAGACCGCCGGATCCCGGAGCGACAGCAGCAAGATTGCGAGCGGGGCGCCCAGGATCAGACTCACGCCGGTGACCAGGACCCGGGCGCTCGGGTAGCGTTTCCGCAACCCGTCGGCCAGCCACCCTCCGGCCAGCGTGCCGATCGTGCCCGCGATCAAGCCCGCCCCGCCGAGCAGCCGGCTGGCTTCGGCGTTGGTCATGCCTAGCGCCCTGGTGATGAACGTCGGCGACCACGCCACGATCCCGTTCATGCCGAATGAAATCAACGCCCCGCCCACGAACACATAGACGAGCGTCGGGGTGCCCAGCACCACCCGAAACGCTTGCTTCAGGTCGGTGACCGCCGCATCGAGGACCTCTTCGCCGGGATCGCCGAGGACCGGGGCGGCCCGGCTCCGCCTGATCCAACTCCGGATGTTCCACGCCAGCCCGATCCCGGCAAACCCGAGCATGGCGGCTGCGTCGAGGCTCGAGGTGGCGCCGTAGTAGTGGTCGAGGACGTACGCCGCAAACCCGCCAAGCCCGAGGCCGATCAGCATCGGGGCGCAGGCCATGATCATCGACCCGACGCCGATCCCGATCGACTCGAGTTCCTGTGTCAGGGTTCCGGTTGGCAACGGCCGGGTGGGATCTTTGAGCCGGACGATGATCGCGGCCAACCCGAAGCCGGGAAGCCCGAGGGCCAGGAACGCCACCCGCCACCCGTAGAGGGCTTCGAGTTGCCCGGCAATCAGGATCCCGAGCACCCCGCCCACAGCCAGTCCGGACATGAAGATGCCCATGGCCAGGGCCCGGCGGTGGCCCGAGAAATAGTCGGCCACCATCGAGGCTGAGGCCGCCGCCGCCGCCGCGCCGCCGAACCCGACCAGCGCTCGGGCAACGAACAAGGAGGTGAAGCCCATGGCCAGACCGGACAGAGCGGTGCCGAGACTCCAAAGGGCAATCCCGCCGGCGATGACCCCGCGGCGGGACCGGAGGTCTCCCAGAAGGCCTAACGGAAGGGCGGCCAGCGAGAACACCAGGACGTACGCCGTGCCCAGCCAACCCAGCTGGCCGTCGGTCAGGCCCAGGTCGCGTTTGACCGGTTCGAACAACGCGAAGATCGCGTTCCGCTCGAGATAGTTGAGCAGATTGGTTGCCGTCAGGACGGCAAGCGCATACCCGCCATACCGCCGATCGTTCACGTCCGGACTTTTTTGGCTTTCTGGGCCCGGTCGTTTCGGAATTTAAGCGCCGACTGATACTCGCGAACCAGCCGGGTCATCATGGCGTCCCGTTTGTGATAGAGCCGTTTGAGCCGCCGCTTGCCGACCCGGGCCTTGGCGTAGGCCGTCAGCAGTGGCAGTGACACGGTGTTGTCGAGGTAGCACACCACGGTGCCCGGCAGCATGTCAGGGTCGATCTTGCCCCAACTCACCGCCTCACCCGGGGTGGCCCCGGACAGGCCCCCGGTGTCGGGCCGGGCATCGGTGAGCTGGAGGAAGAAGTCGTGGCCCCGCTCGTCGATCCCCAGCACTTCCTGAATCTGGGGCTCGGTCTGAAGGAGGAAATTCTTGGGACTGCCGCCGCCGACAATCAGGGCGCCGCTCTTACCGCCGGCCCGTTTGGCCTCGAGCACGATGGCCGCGGTTTCGTTGACGTCCGCGCTGACGTCGAACCGGAGCTTGCTGCCCGACAGCGCCTGCTCGGCGACGTTCATGCCGATCGAGCTGTCACCCGGCGAGCTGGTGTAGATCGGAACTCCAAGCTCATGGGCTACGCTCAGCACCGACCGTTTGCGGAGTCCCAGGGCCTTTTCCCGGGCCCGAATGTAGCCGCCCAGCAGGTAGTGATATTCGGCGCTGCTCATTGGCTTCTGGAATTCTGGCCGGGCGGAGACTTCCCGGATGAACGCATCGGTCGACAACAACACCGAATAGTCGAAGAAGATGTCGTAGATCCGGACCACGCCTTGGTTGCGGAGCACCACATCGTCCGCGAACGGGGTGCCCTGATGGAGTGCGAGGCCGAGCGCGAAATGGGCGTCATGGTAGAGGTTGGCGCCGGTCGAGATCATCCAGTCGACGAACCCGGCTTCGAGGAGCGGAATGAGGGTGCTCATCCCGATGCCGGCCGGCGTCATTGCCCCCGTCAGGCTCATCCCGATCGTCACCTTCGGCTTCAGCATCTGCTGCGTAAAGAGCTGACACGCCTCCTTGAGCCGGCCGGCGTTGTAGGCCAGGAAGGCGTTGTCGATCAAGTCGGCCACCCGCTCCTTGCCGGTGATGGCTTTCGGGTTGATCCGGGGTCCCTTGAGGAACCTGCCGGAGGGAAGCTTGGTCTTGGCCATAGATTCTGACTCGTTATTTCGTCGGGCGGCGGTGGGAAATGATCGCATTGGCGGCGACCGTCGGGTCGTCGGCCATCGTGAACATGTCGAGGTCGGCGGGATGTACTTTGCCCTCGGCGGCCATGGTGTCCTTGATCCAGGCAACCATCGGGCCCCAGTAGTGCGATCCGTAGAGCACTACGGGCATCGAGGCCATCTTGCCGGTCTGCATCAAGGTCAGAAACTCGAATAACTCGTCCAGGGTGCCGTAGCCCCCGGGAAACGCGATGACCGCTTTGGAGTATTTGGCCAGCATCGTTTTCCGGACGAAGAAGAACCGGAAAAACATCTTCAAGCGAACGTACGGGTTGGTGTCCTGCTCGTGCGGCAACTCGATGCTGCAGCCGATCGAAAGCCCGTTGCCTTCGACCGCGCCCTTGTTGGCCGCTTCCATGATGCCCGGTCCGCCCCCGGTAATGATCGGGTACCCCGCTTCCGCCAGCAGCCGGGCGGTGTCGCAAGCCGCTTGGTAGTAAGGATCGGTGGCGGCCGTCCGGGCCGAGCCGATGATGGTCACCCCGTCGGTCACGTCGGCGAGGCGCTCGAATCCTTCGACGAACTCGCCCATGATCCGAAGCACCCGCCACGGGTCGGTCTTCCGGATGTCGAGCAGCTGCTCGTCGGCGGTCGTGCCGGCGGGCGGATTAGGATGTTCGAGCCGGTTGGTTTTCAACGTGGTCCCATGAGAATGTGCCGCGGGAATATAGCCGGAGCCGCTATATTGTCCCGGAAGCTATGGACTCTCCACCTCGCATCGAACCTGCAGCCGCCCGATCGTGGGGTTCCCTGGCTACCGCCCTGGTTGGCCCGGCGCTCGTCAACCCTCGGCTGGCTCTCGACCTGATCAAGACCGGCTGGGCCTTCCGCCGCCGAAATTGGTGGGGCCGGGCCCCGTTCCTGCCGCTGCCCGATCCGACCTACCTCCGGTGGCGAATGTACACCGCCTACGGCGATGAGGCGGCCGTGCCGCCGGTCGAAGATGTGGTCCGGTTTGCCCGCTGGCGCCGGGAGACCATGCGGCTTTGACCACCCGGCAGTCGTGACCCTCCGCGAGGAGATCCTGGCCGAAGCGTCCCGCCTCGGCTTCTTGGCGTGCGGCGTCGCGAGTCTCGATCCCAGCCGGTTCGGCGATGCCCTCGATACCTGGCTGGCCCGCGGGTTCGGCGGCACGATGCGCTACCTCCACCGCCAAGCCAAGAAACGGAAGAACCCCGCCCTGATCGTGGAGGGCGCCGTTCGCGCCGTGGTCGTCCTCGATAGTTACTTGCCTCGGCACTCGGCTGACGGGGCCGGCCGAGTGCCGAGCGCCGAGCGCCGAGTGCCGAGGATCGCCAAATATGCTCGGGGGCGGGATTACCATCTCGAGTTGGGGGAGCGGCTTGGTGAGTTGAGCCGGTTTCTGATCGAGCGAGGGGCGACGGTGGCGCGGGCGTTTGCGGACGCGGGGCCGGTGCCGGAGCGGGAGTTGGCCGCGCGGGCGGGGCTTGGGTGGATCGGAAAGAACACCATGCTGATTCGGCCGGGGACCGGGTCGTTCTTCTTCATTGGGAGCGTGTTGACGGACCTGCCTCTCGAGGTCGACCGGCCGTTCGAGACCGATCATTGCGGCACCTGTACCCGGTGCCTGGACGCCTGCCCGACGGATGCCCTGGTCGAACCGCGAACCCTCGACGCGACCCGGTGCATTTCATATCTCACCATCGAGCACAAACCGGACCCCGATCCCGAACTCGCCCGGCAGTTCCAAGGGTGGGCCTTCGGCTGCGACATCTGCAACGATGTCTGCCCGTGGAATGAACGATTTGCCGCGGCCACCGATCGGTCCGCCTATCAGGACCGGGGCGACATCCCCTTGGACGACCCCGACTTCTTCGAACGACTCGACGCGGCCGGTTTTGCGGCCCGGTTTGCCGATACGCCACTCGAGCGGCCCGGCCTCGTCCGGATGCGCCGCAACTTCGCCACTGCCTACCAATCTCTCGAGCCATGATCAATCAAATGCACTCGGTCGCGGTGTTCGTGAATGACCTCGACCGTGCCATCGCTTTCTATCGGGACACGTTGGGCCTCGCCGTCAACAAGCAGGGCTCGTTCGGCGCCGAGTTCCTCGAAGCCCCGCCGCACTTGGGCGTCCACCCCGCCGGGCATCCCGACGCGAAGGCCATGGTGGGCCGGCATACCGGCATCACGTTTTTCGTGCCGGGGTTGTTGCACCTCTGCGGTGAGCTGCACGCCAAAGGGGTCACCTTCGTGAGCGAACCCACCCAGATGGCCTGGGGTGTCATGGCGATGATCGCCGATCCCGACGGGAATATCTTCGCGCTCTGGGAGGACCAGCTTCCGGGCCAGGAACCTGCCTAACGAGGCGCCCGGCGGAGGACAAACCGTCCCGTGCGGCGGGGGTCGGCCGATTGATACCGGCCGTGGTGGGCCGGTAGGATTGAGGGCGAGCCGCACCGAGTCGCCGGGCCCGGCGCCGGCCACGACCCGGGCCGCGGGAGGACCGAGGCCGCCCGAGGCCAGTCCGATCTGATAGCGGCCGGTATACGCCCGGGGGTTCCGCGAGCCGGCGCCAATGCGAGAGAACCGGTCAGCCCTTGGGTCTCCGTGAGGGTCGTGCTCGAGTCGGGCCACAAGATGAGGATCCAGCGGCCGGTCAGTGACGGGGGGTCCCGGGTGATCTGGGCGGCAAGCGGGGCGGCGGCGAGGAGGAGCAGCGCCAGCGCCGGTTTACGGAGGTCCGTCGCCACCCAGTCGGCCGTCGACGTCCAGGGAATCCGCCGGAATGACGATGCCTTCGGCGCCCAGCGTCCGGAACAGCCGCCACTGGGCCTGTCGGGCCGCCGCCACCCGCCCGCCGTTGTACATCAGCGAAATCAAGAGGACCCCATCAGGCCGGCCCAGATAGCCGACCAGCGTGGAGACATTGCCGAGGGTCCCGGTCTTGGCCCGGACCACGCCGCGCTGTGGAAGCCCGCTGGCGAGCCGGTAGAGCGTTCCTGAACCGTTCGGAGGCAGCAGCATCGGGAAGTTCCGGCCGCCGGGCGCCAACGGAAACCGAGCCAGATAGGACACAAACGTGTACGGGGAAACCCGGTTCAGGTCGGACAAGCCGCTGCCGTCGACCAGTCGAACTCCGCTGTATTCACCGGTGATTTGCTGGACGTGGGCGGTGAGGCGATCAGCCGGGGTCGGGTCGCCGCCGCCGGCCCACTTGAGCAGGAGCTCGGCCCCCAAGTTGAGGCTCCGCCGGTTGATCTCACTGGCGATCGAGTCCAACACTGGCGAGTGGACTTCGGCCATAACGCCGGTTGCGGGGACGGTGCGGCCGATCAGGCCCGGGGTGGTGGTCCATTCGATCCCGGCATCGGTAAGCGCCGCGGACCACACGGCCTCCAGCAGGGTCCGGGTATCGGAGGCCACCCGGGTAATCGAACGGGGCCGGGCACTGATTCCTAACGTTCCCGCCACGAGATACCGCCCGTTGGCCTGCGGTTCGATGCGAAGCCGGGAGCGGCGTCCCTTGGTGGTCTTGGCGGTGATCGTGAACAGCTGGCCGACTCCGGCCGGCGCGGTGCCGACCAACTGAACCGGCCGGCCCACCCGGCTTCCGGGCGCGAGGGACGCGACGACGACATTGTCGTGGATGGTCAGATTGCCGACCAGCGGTGCGAAGAGCCGCCCTCGGTGCCGGACCGACCAGGTGGATGGGAATGCTGCTTCGGCGCGCCCGAGGGCGCTCGTCACTGTGAGTGGCCCGGTCAACCGCCGAATGCCCCGGGCGGCGAGTTGGGTGGCGAGATCGGTCAAACTGGTGACTTCCGGCCCTCGATGCTCGAGGGTTGGATCGCCGTTGAGCTCCAGCGCCCAGCTGCCGTTCCACACTCCCGTGGCTGGATCGACCGCGCCGGTGCCGACCACGCGGGTCGTTTTGCGGGCGTCACTGCCGAGGACACTACGGGCAAATCCAGTTGTGAACAGCTTGACGGTCGAGGCGGGAATCAGCGTCCGGGTGGGTTGAACGCCCCACAGCAAACGACCTTGATTGTCGGCAATTGCGATGCCCCAGGTGCCTGGAGCCCTCCGGGAAGCATCGCGGAACCAGGTCTCTAGCTGCTGCTGGAGACTCAGGGTGCTGTCGATCGACATTTGGGCCGCCGCGTTCGATGCGGCGGCCCCAATCAGTGTCAGAGACAGCAGAGCCCGCGACATACCTCGTGCCATCGAACTCCTCGTTACTTCAGCATGGCCTTGGCGATGGTCTGCAACTGCATGTTGCTGGTACCCTCGTAAATCGTGCCAATTTTGGCGTCTCGGTAGAACTTCTCCGCGGGGTACTCCTTCGAGTAGCCATATCCGCCAAACAAGTCGAGCACTTGGCCGGCCAACCGGTTGGTGGCCTGAGCGCTGAAGAGCTTGGCCATCGCGGCCTCTTCAATGAACGGCTGTCCGGCATCTTTGAGACGGGCGGCGTTATACACCATCAGCCGGCTGGCTTCGAGTTCAACTTTCATCTGGGCAATCTGAAACTGCACGCCCTGGAAATCGGCAATGGCCCGGCCAAACTGCTTCCGCTCCCTGATGTAGGCAACGCAACAATCGAGGGCGCCTTGTCCGATCCCGATCATCTGGGCTCCGATCCCGATCCGGCCCTCGTTGAGCGTCTCGATCGCCACCTTATATCCGAGCCCGACTGGTCCGAGCACGTTGGTGAGCGGCACCCGGCAGTTCTCGAGGATCAGTTCGGTGGTGCTCGAGGCCCGAATGCCGAGCTTCTTCTCCTTCTTGCCAACGGAGAACCCAGGGAAATCGCGTTCGATCAGGAAGGCGGTGATGCCCTTGTACCCCTTCGAAAAGTCGGCGTTGGCGAACACGATGAAGATCCCCGCCTCATCCCCGTTCGTGATCCAGAACTTTCGGCCGGTGAGCTCCCAGTGATCGCCCTTCAACTCCGCCTTGCATTGGAGCGCGAAGGCGTCGCTGCCGCTGGCCGGCTCCGACAAGGCATAGGCGCCCAGCAGGCTGGTGGTCATGCGGGGAAACAGTCGCTGCTTTTGCTCGTCGGTGCCCCATCGCGCCAGGGCGTTGTTGACGAGCGTGTTTTGCACGTCGACGTAGATGGCGGCGGAGGCGTCGACCCGGGCGAGTTCCTCGATCGCCAGGGTGGCCAGAAAGATCGAGCCGCCCGCGCCGCCCAACGACTCGGGCACCTCGATGCCCATCAGGCCGAGGTCAAAGAACCTCGTGATCAAGTCGGGATTGAACTTGGCGGCCTCGTCCATCTCCATCACGTGCGGCTTCACTTCGGTTTCGGCGAAATCGCGGACGGTTTGGCGGAAGAGCTGCTCTTCCTCGGACAGGACTGAGAGCGGCGCGGCGGTCGTTAGGGTCTCGGACATGGTGTCCCCAGGCGTAGAGGTTCGTCGTTGGCCTCAAGATATCCAGACGCCGCCGGTTTTGAAGGGCATCCGGGTGACCGTGTGCATGGGTATCGGGGCGGCGCATCTCCCGGACCCAATGACACAGGAGTATTCGATGCGAAACCCCACCCTGGCCATGCTGGCCGGACTGATCCTAGGTTTTCCGAAAGACATCCTCATAACGGCGCAAACCGGCACGGTTCAAGGGACCGTGCGGGAGACCGGCATCGGCGGCGGAGCGCTCACCGGCGCCATCGTGACGGTCGATGGGACCGCACTCCGGACCCTGACTGATCGGAACGGCCGGTACACCGTCACCGCCGTACCGGCCGGCCCGGTCCGGGTGAGGGTCGCCTATGTCGGATTTGTACCAGCGGACCGAGAGATTGTCGTCCGAGCCGGCCAGACCGTGACCGCCGATTTTATCCTGACCCTGGTTGGGAGCCCGGGTCCGGAAGCGAAGGACGAACGGGCGGTGGGCGCGATGCCGACCCAGGAAGCGCTCCGCAAGGTCAACGTTGCCTCCGGCCAGCCATCGTTGATCATGTACCGATCCGCCCAGTTCAATGCCGAAGAATACGGTCACCGGGACGAGAATCAGTGGCAATCCCCCAGCCGCCAGCCTCTCTCGACCTTTTCGATCGACGTCGATGCCGTGAGCTACGGCAACGTCCGCCGGTTCCTCCGGGAGGGGACCCTGCCCCCAGGGATGCCGTCCGGGTCGAAGAGATGATCCACTACTTCCACTATGACTATCCCAACCCCCGCGGCGACCACCTGCTCTCCGTCACAGCGGAGCTGGGCCGGGCGCCGTGGAACCCCGCCCACCGGTTGGCGCTGATCGGCCTCCAGGGCCAGCGGATGTCGTTAGGCGAGCTGCCCCCCAACAATCTAGTGTCCTTGATCGAGGTGAGCGGGTCGATGAGCTCGCCCGACAAGTTGCCGCTGCTCAAGTCGGCCTTCCGGCTCTTGGTCAATGGACTCCGGGATGAAGACCGGGTGGCGATCGTGGTCTACGTCGGCGCCGCGGGCCTGGTCCTTCCACCCACCCTGGGCAATCAAAAGACCCGGATTCTCGAGGCCCTCGACCGGCTCGAAGCCGGCGGCTCCACCGCGGGTGGGGCCGGGATCCAGTTGGCCTACCAGGTGGCCCGGGACCACTTCCAGTCCGAGGGCAACAACCGGATCATCCTCGCCACCGACGGTGATTTCAACGTCGGCGTCTCGAGCGATGGCGGACTGATCCGGATGATCGAGGAGCGGCGCCAGGACGGCGTATTCCTCGCCGTCCTCGGTTTCGGCACCGGCAATCTCAAGGCTTCGAAAATGGAGCAACTCGCCGACAAGGGAAACGGCCACTACGCCTACGTCGATGACCTGCTCGAGGCCAAGAAGGTGTTCGTCCAGGAACTCGGTGCGACGCTCTTCACCATAGCCAAGGACGTGAAGTTCCAGGTCGAGTTCAATCCGGCGCGGGTCAAGTCCTACCGGCTGGTGGGCTACGAGAATCGGTTGCTGGCCGATCGCGATTTCAACGACGATACCAAGGACGCCGGCGAGATGGGGGCCGGCCATTCGGTGACCGCGTTGTATGAGATCGTGCCGGTTGACGGCGCCGAGGGCGGGGACGCTGGCACCGTGGATCCGCTCCGCTATCAGGAACGGCCCCGGACCACCGGCTCGGGCGACTGGTTTACGGTCAAGCTCCGGTACCAGCCGCCCCAAGGGCGCACCAGCCGGCTGTTCGAACGGGTCGTGCGGGCCGAAACCGGGGCACCCTCAATCGACTTCCGGTTTGTCTCGGCCGTGGCCTCGTTCGGGATGTTGTTCCGGGACTCGGAGCACACGGGCCGGGCGACGTTCCCGAGTGTGTTGGCGGCGGCCCGAGGCGCCCGGGGGCCCGATGAGGAAGGGTATCGGGCCGAGTTTATCCGGCTGGTGGAAACGGCATCGTCGTTGGCCGGCAAATAGCCGGCCCCGGTTACTTCACCACCACCGTTTTGTGGAGTTCGATGGTCGCGGAATCAGCGCGAAGGCGCTTGCCCCGGACCCGGAGTTCGACCGTGTCGGGTTCGAGCGAAACCAAGACATCGCGGAGAAACACCCCGAAGTCGTCGGTGCAGGCGATGGTGGGGGACACGAACTTGTCGTATGCGACGATCGTCACCACGGCTCCGGCGGTGGTGACGTCTTCGCCGTCGGGGCGGTTGCAACTGGAGCTTCCGTAACTGTGGTACCGCACCGTGACCAGGCCGGCGGCCACGGTGTCCGGGACCACGATCCCCGACGGAAACCCGGCCCCTGAGCCGGCGTCGATGATACTGAGTTGCTTGCCGTTGGGTACCGGATCGAAGGCGTCCTGGCAGGCCGCCGCGGCCGTCAGGGTCACCAGGATTCCGAAATAGCGCATCGCTGCCCTCCTCTCGACCCAGCCGACACGGGAACGGGGTTCAGGCCCTGATACCATTACCCGACCCGGCTTCCGGCCAGGACATCGAGCACCACCGGCACCCGCCCGAGCGGTGCCGACACCTGGGCCCCTTGGACCCGATCGCGCACGGCCGCCAGCATTTCCCGGCCAATCAACACCCCCTCCGCCAGCGCCGCTTCCTTCCCCTTATCGCTCGCGATCCGCATCCGTGTCAGGACCGACTCCGGGACGGTGACGCCGGGGACTTCGTTGGCCAGGAACTCGGCATTCCGGAGTGACACCAACGGCCAGATCCCGGCGATGATCGGGATCTTGAATGACTCAACCTGCTTCAGGAACCGGTCCAGTTGGGCCACATCGAACACCGGCTGGGTAATCGCGAATTCGGCTCCCGCCTCGACCTTCCAGGCCAGGCGGCGGAGTTCCCGTTCCGGATCGACGGTGGCCGGATTGCAGCCGACGCCAATGACGAAGCTGGTCGGTTTGCCCAACGGATTCCGGCCGGGATCGAGGCCCCGATTGAGCTGCGCCACCAAGTTGGTGAGCCCGATGCTGTCGATGTCGAACACCGCCGTCGCGTCGGGGTAGGGCCCCATCTTGGGCGGATCACCGGTGACCAAGAGCAGATTCCGGAGTCCGGCCGCCGCGGCGCCTAACAGGTCGGACAGCATGCCTAACAGATTGCGGTCGCGGCAGGCGTAGTGAACGACCGTTTCGATCCCGACTTCCCGTTCGATCATCAAACCCGAGAGGAGTGCCCCCATCCGGCTTTGGGCCCGGGGCCCGTCTGGTACGTTGACCGCGTCGACCCCGGCTGCTTTGAGGGCTCGGCACTGGTCGAACATCGGGGCCGGGTCGGTGCCCCGGGGCGGGACGATCTCCACGGTCGTAATGAACTCGCCCCGGGCCAACTTGCCGCCGTACCGGGACCGCTGGCCGAGCGGAATCGGGTCGGCGCCGGCCGGGGTGTTCTCCGTGGGGGACACCACGTTGACATGCCGCGGCGCCACCGACCTCACGTACGACTTCATGGCTTTGGTGTGATCAGGCGTGGTGCCGCAGCACCCGCCGACGAACCGGGCGCCGGCCTCGACCATCCGCCGGGCGTATTCCGCGACGTACTCCGGGCTCGCCATGTAGATCTTCCGGTCGGCCACTTCCCGGGGCAGGCCGGCGTTAGGCTGGGCGCTGACCGGCACCTGGACCACGGCGGCCAGCCGCTCGACGACTTCGAGGATCGTCTGGGGGCCGACCGAGCAGTTGACTCCCACCACGTCGGCGCCCGCCGCCACCAACGCGGGTCCAAAGGTCTCCGGCGCCGTGCCATAGGCCGTCAACCCGTCCTCGCCCACCGTCATCTGGGCGATGATCGGCAGGTCGCTGACGCCCCGAACCGCTTCGAGGGCGGCCCTGATTTCGTTCAGGTCCGCGAAGGTCTCCAGGATGAACCCGTCGACCCCGCCCTCGACCAACCCGCGGGCTTGGCGCCCAAAGGCCGCTCGGGCATCGGCCAGCGACAACTCGCCGAACGGTTCGAGCCGGACGCCGAGCGGGCCGATGGCGCCGACCACGGCAGCTTGGGTCCCGGCGGCTTCCTTGGCGATCCGGGCGGCCGCCGTGTTGATCCGCTCGGTCTCGTCGCCCAACCCATAGTGCGCCAGCTTGAACTGGTTGGCGCCGAAGGTGTTGGTCTCGATCACTTCGGCGCCGGCCCGAACGTATTCCCGGTGGATATCGCGGACCAGATCCGGCCGCCGGATGGCGAGCTCGTCGAAGCAGACGTTCACGAAGACGCCGCGGCCATAAAGCATCGTGCCCATGGCGCCGTCGAAGACGTGGACTTTGCCGTCGGCGATCAACTCGTGCAGGGTCGGCATGACGATGGTCCTTTCCCCAACAAAAAATCCCGAGGCTAAAACGGCCCCGGGCGACGTTTTAGCGTTTGTTTAACGTGGCCGCAATCAGCGCAAATCACCACGAACCGCTATGCAACCAAGCTAATCCGCAGCCGCGGGGTTGCCAAATCCAGCCTGGCGCTCATTATGTAACCATACGGTTACTAAAGAACATCCGGTCTTCGGTGCCATCGCCGATCCGACTCGTCGGGCCATTCTCGATTCCCTCCGAATCAAGGAGCGTCCGGCCGGCGAAATCGTGGCCCTCTTTCCGGTCAGCCGGCCGGCGGTCTCGAAGCACCTCCGGATCCTCCGGCCGGCCGGGTTGGTCCGCGAGCGGCGGGTGGGGCGGTCGCGGATGTATTCGCTGGCGCCCGAACCACTGCGGGAGGTGGAACAGTGGCTCGAACACTACCGGGTCTTCTGGGCGTTCGGGTGGGTCTACTTCCTCGGCGAGCTGGTGAAGGTGGTCGAACAGACGGGGACCACGTGACGCCGGCGGCGGGGTTCCGAGTCGCTTGCTACGACACCTCTGGGCGGGGCTATTCCGATCGTCTCGATGCGCCGGTCACTTGCCTCATATGGAACGGGTGCCGGTAATCGACTCGCTTTTGGTGAAATTCCTTCGGCCGACGATTCCTCCGCGGTAGTCGGGCGTGTCACCCCGACACGCGATCTGAAGTGGTGGTTGTGTCGTCTCGTCATGAAGTTGGACCGGAAGCCCTCATTTGAGGGGGTTAAAAGGCATTTTCTGGCCCGTCGAAGACGGCACAGGCCATGCAAAGCAGGACGGTCGGACGGTGGCCCGATTTGCTACTTTGGTGTTTCGACCTTAGCATTCAATTTGAGATCCAAAGCCCAATAGATCGATAGAATTTGTTCCCAGCCGTCGCGGCGTTTTCGAGCCTCGGTGTCAGTGTCAGAGTTCCTGTCCCAAGTACCGTAAAATGAGGACGTCATGAGCATCTGGATGTTGAAGCAGTGGAAGGGCCTGGCCCTTTCGGCGCTGGCGGTCTTCGCCGTGGCATCGACGGCGGCGGCGCAGGCCGGGACCATCACAGGCAAGGTGACCGACGACGCGACTGGTGCCGGGCTTGCCGGCGCCCGGATCCAAGTCATCGGACGTCAGCAGTTCGCGATTTCGAACCCCCAGGGCATCTACCAGATCCGGAGCGTGTCGGCTGGTGGGTACACCCTCCGGATCGTGATGCTTGGGTACGGCGCCCAGCAGAAGGCGGTCACGGTCGCGGCCGGGCAGCCGACGGCGGTCGACTGGTCGCTCAAGCCGGTTCCCTTCCAGCTCGAGCAAATCGTCGTCACGGCCACCGGGGAACAGTTCAAGCGTGAGTTGGGCAACACGGTGGCCACCATCGAGGCCACTCAGTTGGTGAACCAGGCCCAGACCCCGGACTTGAGCACGGTGCTGAACGGCCGAATTGCCGGCGTCACGGTCATCCAGAACGACGGCGTGGCCGGCAGCGGCTCCCGAATCCGGATACGAGGCATCAGCTCCGCGTCGCTCAGCAACGATCCGCTCCTCTATGTCGACGGGATTCGGGTTACCGAGCGGGGCGTACCGTTGAGCAGCTACGCCGGCGGGGGCTCGCCCTCGTTCTTGAACGACATCAACCCCGAGGACATCGAGACCATCGAAGTCGTCAAGGGTCCGTCGGCGTCCACCCTCTATGGGACCCAAGCGGCCAACGGGGTCATCCGGATCACGACCAAACGGGGCAAGGCCGGGCCGGCGAAGTGGAATGTCTATACCGAACACGGGCTGGTCGAGGACAAGAACAACTACCTCTCGGTCTGGTACTCCAAGAGGCAGGGCGCGCCGGGGCAGTGCTTCCCCTTCCAGCAGGCGCTCCGTCAGTGTACCATCGCCGGGCTCTTCAGCAAGGATATTCTGCGGGATCCCGAGACCTCCCCGCTCAAGGCGGCCTATCGGTCCCAGTACGGCGTCCAGATCAACGGCGGGACCGACGCGGCCCGGTATTTCGTCGGCGCGGAATTCGAGGACCAGCGGGGCATGTTCAAGATGCCGACCTCGGAAATCGCCTTCCTCAAGACGTTGCGCGGGGCCGACGCGGTCTTTCCGGCCAATCAGCTCGAACCCAATAGCCTTCGGAAGATCAACCTCCGCGGCAACCTGTTGGTTGCGCTGTCGAGCAAGGCTGATGTGGCGGTGAATACTGGGTTCGTCAACAACGACAACTTGATCCCGCAAACCGGCGACAACTTGGAAGGCGTCTTCGCCACCGCCACCTACGGCACCGCCGATCCGGCGGCCGCGAGCCCGTTCGGCTTTGCCCGGCCGGCGTACGGTTTTTCCAACAGTACTTATCGGAAGTCCAACCACTTCATTCAGAGCGCCAACCTCAACTTCAGGCCGCTCAACTGGCTGGCGACCCGCGCCACTGTTGGGCTCGACTATATCGGTTATGAGGACCAGGAGTTGGCCCGGAACGGCGAATCCTGCCCCTTCTGCGGCAACGGCGACGGCGTTCGGACCCTGAACCGGTTCCAGAGCTACAAGTATTCAGCCGACTTGGGCGGCACGGCGACCTTCAAGCTGACCAAACGGATCGGTTCGAAGACCTCGGTCGGCGGCCAGTACGGGAAGGACAACCTGACCGCGTCGCTCAACCTCGGCCAAGTGTTGGCGCCCGGCGCCGAAACCTTTACCGGCGCGGCGAACAAGACGGCGAGTGAATTGACCGTCAGGAGCGTGACCTTCGGGACCTACGTCGAACAGCAGTTCAGCTTGGATGACCGGCTCTTCTTGACCGGGGCGGTTCGGGTCGACCAGAACAGTTCGTTCGGCCGGAATAGTCGCTCGGCGACCTATCCGAAGATCGGCGGGTCCTTCGTCGTGATGGAACCCCGTGACGCCGGGCTGGTGAGTTCGTTCCGGATGCGGGCGGCGTATGGCGCGTCGGGCCAGCAGCCCGGCGCGCTCGATGCCATCCAGTACTACACCGGCACCACGAATGCCGTATTCGGTGGGTCGGCTCCAGGCGTGAGCCTCGGCAACCTGGCGAGTTTCCTGGCCGGGCTGGGCAATAATAACCTGCGACCGGAACGGTCGAAGGAGATCGAGGCCGGCTTTGACGCCGGGTTCTTCCGGAATCGGATTACTCTCGAAGCCACGGTGTACCGGAAGAACACTACTGACGCGCTGGTCCAGCGGCTGCTGCCGGGATCGTTGGGTTCGGTCGGGGCGCGGACCGACAACGTCGGCGAGGTGAAGAACGAGGGGATCGAAGTTTCGATCTCGGCTCGGGTCCTCGACAAGTCGAGCCTGCAGTGGGACGTGCAGCTCGAGTTGGCGGGTAACCGCAACCGGCTCGTGGCCCTCGGTGAAGGGGTGCCCCCGATCACCGGGTTTGGATACCAGCAGCGGCCCGGCTATCCGCTTTTCGGCGGTTGGTGGCCGAAGATCGACTCGTATTCCGATGCGAACGGCGACGGCTTCATCGATCCGAGCGAAGTCACTGTCACGGACACGGCGGCGTTCCTGGGCGCGACGATCCCGGCTCGGACCGCCAGTTTGAACACCAACTTGTCGCTCTTCAGGGGCAAGCTCCGGATCGGCGGGCAGGTCGAATACAAGGGCGGCTTCAAGTCACTCGAAGTGAGCACGATGTTCCAGTGCCTCTTCGTCCAGAACTGCCAGTACCTGACCGATCCGAAAACTTCCCTGTTCAATCAGGCCCGGTCGGTCGGCGGGGTCTTCGGAGACTGGGCCGAGGATGCCTCCTTCGTCCGGCTCAAGGAGGCGAACGTTGCCTTCACCCTGCCGTCGAAGTGGGCCCGGGCCGTGGGATCGTCCAACGTGGTGGCGACCCTTACCGGCCGGAATCTGCTCCACTATCTGCCGAACTTCGGCGGCTGGGACTCGGAGATCAACACCCAGGCTGGCGGTTCGGGCGACGGGCCGAACTACAACTTTGTCCAGCCCGGCCAGCCCCGGTTCATCACGTTCCGTCTCCAACTCACCTACTAGGAGCCGGCTACCCATGACTCAGTCGACTACGACTCACCCGATGACGACGATGATGATCCGACTTCGTAGTGCCCTGACGGTGGCGGCGGTTGCCGTCAGCGCCACCGCCTGTTCAACCGACACCCTGCTCCAGGTCGATCGGCCCGACATCATCGATCCCAGCAAGTTGACCGGGGCCCTTGGTGCGACGGCCCTCTATAACGGTGCCATCGGCGACATGGCATACGCTCAAGGCACCTTCGGGGGGGTGATGCTGGCTTCGAGCCTCTTCAGTGATGAGTTCCGCTTCGGCGGTACCCCCCCGGAAGTCCGGCAGTTCGACCTTGGGGCCCTCAAGGTCGAGAATTCGTTCTCCCAGGTTATCTACCTCAACCTCCATCGCGGCCGGATCGCCCCCCAAAAGGCTGCAGCCGCATTGACATCGGCGAACCCAGCCGACAAGCGAATTGGCGAGATGAAGGCCCTGTCGGCACTGGCGACCATCTGGGTTGGGGAACACTATTGTTCCGGCGCTCCTCTCAGCGACTTCGGACCGCCGGAGGTCTTCGGTAATCCGTCAAGCACCACCCAGCTCTTCCAGGCGGCCGTCGATCTCCTGACCAGCGCGGCGACGACCACGGGCAATGATCCCAAGATCGTCAATCTGATTGCGGTACTCCGGGGTCGCGCCTTGTTGAACAACGCCCAATTCGCGACCGCGGCCGCGGCAGTCGCGGCGGTTCCGACCGGTTACACGTATCAGGCTTTGTTCTCCACCGCGGATCTTCGAACCAACAACAACATGAAGGCGTTCATATTCGACTTCGACTACCTGTCGGTGTCGGATCGGGAGGGCGGCAACGGGCTCAATTTTGCCACGGCCGATGATCCCCGCGTGCAGGTGCACTTCGCCGGCCCGTCGCGGTTCGACAGCAAGACCCCGCACTTTCAGTTCTTGCCGTATGATTCGTTTGGCAGTCCAATCGTCAACGCGAGCGGCCGGGAGGCGCGGCTGATCGAGGCCGAAGCTGCCCTGCAAGCCAGCAACATCGGCACTTGGCTGTCGAAGATGAATGAAGTCCGGGCCACCTATCAGATGGCGCCTCTTGCCGATCCGGTTACGCCGGCGGCCCGGGTCGATCTGATGTTCCGGGAGCGGGCGTTCACCCTCTTCGCGACGGCCCATCGGGTCGGCGATCTGCGCCGGCTGGTCCGCCAGTATGGGCGGGCCATCACGGCGACGTTCCCGACCGGGGTGTACCACAAGGACAACTTGACCCGCGGCAACCAGGGCAGCCTCATCGTGCCCCAGACCGAGGATAACAACCCGAACTACAAAGCGACCGACTGCGACGCGACCAAGTCCTGATCGCGACGTCGTTGGGCGGGTAACCGAGCGTTGGCGGCCAGTGGCCGCCCCCGCTTGCGTTGGCGGCGTTCGAGTGACGAACAGCGACAGGATGGACAGGATGAACAGGAGAGCACGGCCAAGGGAGACTCGCAGGGAGCGGAGGCGGGTATCCTGTCCATCCCTTTCATCCTGTCCGGCAGGTCTTTTCAAAGGGCGGCGGCAAACCGGCGCCGGACGGAGTAAATTTCACCGGCACTCGAACCGGGATCATTCATGTACAGCCTGATGGTCGTTCTTTCGGCCCTGACCGCGCCGGCCCTCGGCGAGATCTCGGGTGATGTCCGTTTGGGGGACAAGTACCTGGGCGCAGCCAAGATCGACCTTAAGTGCGGTGACCAGAGCGCCGCCGGAGTGACCGACTCGTTGGGGAGGTTCCGGCTGACCGTCAAGGGAAGCGGTAAGTGCACGGTGACGGTGGCTCACGACAAACAGACAGCGTCCGTTTACATCGTCGTCTTCGACAAGCCGTCCCGCTATCGCCTCGTGTTGGAATTGAAGGACGGCAAGTACATCCTGAAGCGGGTCTGATCGATGGCCGAGCCGGAGATTCGGGATCACAAAGACTTTTGGGATAAGCTCCAGATCGTGCTGTCACCGCTCGGCGGTCTCTTTACCGCGCTCGCGGTCGCGAGTTTGGGCCTGATCGGTTCCCGGGCCCTCGACCGGCAGCAAAGCAGTGAGGCCAAGCTCCGGCTCTATTCGGAGCTGATGACCCGCCGGGAGGAATCCGAGGCCACCCTCCGGAAGGAGATGTTCCAGTCGATCATCGGATCCTTTTTTGACAGCCACTCGACCTCCTTCGAGTCGAAGCTCCTGAAGATGGAACTTCTGGCTCAGAACTTTCATGAAGCCTTGAACCTCCAGCCGCTCTTCAAGCACCTCCGGCGCGAGATCGCGGCCGCCCCGTTGGCGGCCATCGACCGGAGGCACTATGAAAGCCGGGTCAGCGAGTTGGCCCGGGAAGTGGCCCGGAAGCAAATCGTCGTGCTGGAGGCGGGTGGCAGGCGGTTCGACTGGACCGTGATTCTGAGTGATAGTCTGATCGACGGTCTTCGGACCGAACAGTTGGAGGACGTCAAGCTCGGTCTCGACGGGATCGAGCGCCGATTCCGGCTGACCCTGTTCCGGGCCGATACCGCGCAACGGGAACTCCACATCGGACTCGAAGTCGAGACAGTGGCGCAACCCGGGGTGCTGGCCTCCGCGGTGGGCCGGTACAACGTCGAGTTCGACGTGGGCTTCTTCACCACGCCGATGATCGACAACATCCGGCTCTCGAACGATCAGCGAGTTGCGGTCGTGCTGACCGATATGAATCAGGCGGGGGCCAGCCTCAGCCTGATGTATTTCCCGGGCTCCCGGGCGAGCCTCCGAGAAAAGCCCTACTACGAAGAAATCCTTCGCAAGTTGGCCGATACCTCCCAAGCCAGGGAGTAACGCCTAACGTCGATCGTAGCCGAGATTGGGTGCCAGCCAGCGCTCGGCCTCGACGGCCGACCACTCCTTGCGGGCGGCGTAGTCCTCGACTTGGTCCTTCTGGACCTTACCAACCCCGAAATACCGGGACTCCGGACGCCAGAAGTAGTAGCCGCTCACCGCGGCCGTCGGGGTCATGGCGTAGTTCTCGGTCAGCTCAATGCCCGCCAGGCGGGAGGCGTCCAGAAGCGAGAAGAGCAACCCCTTCTCGGTGTGATCGGGACAGGCCGGATAGCCGGGCGCCGGCCGAATGCCCTGATACCGCTCTTTGATGAGGTCGTCGTTGGCCAACGACTCGTTCGGCGCGTAGCCCCAGAACTCCCGCCGGACCCGGGCGTGCATCCGTTCGGCCAAGGCCTCGGCCAACCGGTCGGCCAGGGCCTTGGCCATGATACTCCGGTAATCGTCGTGATCCCGTTCGAACTCCGCCGTCAAGGTGTCGAGGCCGATGCCGGTCGTGACCGCAAAGGCACCGACATAGTCCAAGACGCCGCTCGCGGCCGGGGCCACAAAATCGGCCAGCGCCAAATTCGGTTTGCCGCCGCTCTTAACGTGTTGCTGCCGGAGGGTGTGAATCCGGCCGACGGTCCGGGTTTGGGTGGGGTCGCCGTAGAGCACGATGTCGTCACCCATGGCGTTGGCCGGGAAGAAACCGACCACCGCGTTGGCCCGGAGGAGCTGGTCGGAGACGATCCGGTCGAGCAGGGTCCGGGCCTCATCGAACAGATCGCGGGCGGCCTTTCCGACCACCGGATCGGTGAGGATGGCCGGGTAATGGCCGGCCAGTTCCCAGGTCTGGAAAAACGGGGTCCAGTCAATCCATTCAACCAACTCGGCCAGCGGGTAGTTGTCGAAGGCGCGCACGCCGAGGAAGTCGGGCGTGGGGACGCCGATGCTGAGGTCGAGGGTTTGCCGGTTGGCCCGGGCGTCCGCAATCGTCACCCGCCGCTCGGTGGTGGTCCGGTTGGCTCGGTCGGTCCGAATGGCCGCATATTCCGCGCCGACCTGGCGCACCAGTTCGGTCTTGAGCGTGTCGCTCAGGAGACTTCCCGCCACCCCGACCGCCCGGGAGGCGTCGAGGACGTGGATCACCGGCTTCGAATAGCACGGGGCGATCTTGACCGCCGTATGGGCCCGGGACGTCGTCGCGCCCCCGATCAGGAGCGGGATCGTGAAACCCTGGCGCTCCATTTCGGTGGCGACGACGGTCATTTCCTCGAGCGACGGCGTGATCAGGCCTGACAACCCGATCAGGTCGACCCCTTCGCGCCTGGCGGTTTCGAGGATCTTGGCCACGGGTACCATGACGCCGAGATCGATGACCTCGAAATTGTTGCACTGCAGGACCACGCCGACGATGTTCTTGCCGATGTCGTGGACGTCGCCTTTGACCGTGGCCATCAAGACCCGGCCCCGGGCTCGCTGACCCTCTGATTTCTCGGCCTCGATGTATGGAATCAGATGGGCCACGGCCTTTTTCATGACCCGGGCGCTCTTGACGACCTGCGGCAGGAACATTTTCCCGGCGCCGAACAGATCGCCGACGACGTTCATCCCGTTCATCAACGGGCCTTCGATCACCTCGATCGGCCGAGCGGCTCGGAGCCGGGCTTCTTCGGTGTCCTCGTCGATGTAGTCGGCAATCCCTTCGACCAGGGCGTGGGCCAGGCGCTCCTCGACCGGGAGTGAGCGCCAGGTGAGGTCCTTGACCTGGCCGACGGCTTGGCCTCTGGCCGTGTCGGCCACGGCCACCAGTCGCTCGGTGGCATCGGGCCGGCGGTTCAGGACCACGTCTTCGATTCGCTCGAGCAGATCCTTCGGAATGTCGTCGTAGACCGGGAGGCCGCCGGCGTTGACGATGCCCATGTCCATCCCGGCCTGGATCGCGTGGTAGAGGAACACCGCGTGGATGGCTTCGCGGATCGGGTCGTTGCCCCGGAACGAGAACGACACGTTGCTGACCCCGCCGCTGATCTGGGCATGGGGCAGGGAGGCCTTGATCCGGCGGGTAGCTTCGATGAAGTCGACCGCGTAGTTGTTGTGCTCCTCGATCCCGGTGGCAATCGCGAAGACGTTCGGGTCGAAGATGATGTCCTCGGCCGGAAAGCCGACCTGTTCGGTCAGGAGCCGGTAGGCCCGTTCGCAAATGGCCACTTTCCGATCGGCGGTGTCGGCCTGGCCCTGTTCATCGAACGCCATCACGATGACCGCCGCCCCGTAGCGACGAACCAGCGTGGCTTGGCGGAGGAACTCGGCCTCGCCCTCCTTGAGGCTGATCGAGTTGACCACGCTCTTGCCCTGGACGTTCTGGAGTCCGGCCTCGATGACCGACCATTTCGAGGAGTCGATCATGATCGGGACCCGGGCAATGCCCGGCTCTGAGGCCACCAACCGGAGGAACTTGGTCATCGCGGCGGCCGAGTCGAGCATGCCCTCGTCCATGTTGACGTCGATGATCTGGGCGCCGTTCTCGACTTGCTGGCGGGCCACTTCGAGCCCTTCCTCGTAGCGGCCGTCGATGATCAGCTTGGCGAATTTCCGCGACCCGGTGACGTTGGTCCGCTCGCCGATGTTGACGAAGAGCGCGTCGGGGCCAATGGCCACCGGTTCGAGGCCGGCCAGCCGGAGCGCCACGGGCGGCGTGGCCGGCCGCCGGGGCGTCACGCCTCGCACCGCCCCGGCGATGGCCGCGATGTGGTCGGGGCGGGTCCCGCAACAGCCGCCGACGACGTTAATCAGTCCGCTCCGGGCGAACTCGCCGAGCGTTTCCGCCATGAACGCGGGCGTGTCGTCATACTCGCCGAATTCGTTCGGCAGGCCGGCGTTCGGGTAGGTGCTCATGTACATCGGGGCGATCCGGGCCAGCTCATGGACGTACTGGCGGAGCGCCGGGGCGCCTAACGCGCAGTTGAGTCCCACGATCAGCGGTTCGGCGTGGGCAATCGAGGCGAAGAACGCCTCGGTCACCTGGCCGGAGAGAGTCCGGCCGCTGGCATCGGTAATGGTGCCTGAAATCCAAATCGGGACCGACTCGCCGCGGGCGGCGAACCGGTCCTTGATGGCATAGATCGCGGCCTTGGCGTTCAGGGTGTCGAAGATGGTCTCGACCAAGAGCAGGTCGACGCCGCCATCGAGGAGGCCGTCGACCTGTTCGCCGTAGGCGGCCGCTAACTCGTCGAACGTCACGTTCCGGGCGGATGGGTCATTGACGTCGGGCGAGAGCGAGGCGGTTCGGTTGGCCGGACCGATCGAGCCGGCCACGATCCGGGGGCGGCCATCCTGGGCTTCGAGTTCATCGGCCAGGTTCCGGAGCATCCGGGCCCCGGCCAGGTTGAGTTCGTGGGCCAGAGCCTGCATCCCGTAGTCGGCGAGGGAGATGGCGTTGGCGTTGAAGGTGTTGGTCTCGACGATGTCGGCACCGGCCTCGAAATAGGCTCGGTGGATCCCGACGATTACGTCCGGCTTGGTCAGGCAGAGGAGATCGTTGTTGCCCTTGAGGTCGCTCGGCCAGTCGGCAAACCGGGTGCCCCGGTACTCCGCTTCGGAGAGCCGGTGCTGCTGGATCATGGTCCCGTAGCCGCCGTCGAACACCACCACCCGTTCGGCGAGCAGATGCTTGAGTTTGGCGATTCGGGCGGTTCGGCGGTGTTTTAGGGCGGTCGTAGCCATCGTGGCGTCGTTCCCATCAAAAAATGAGCCCGGAGGCAGACCTGACGCCCCGGGCGAGCGTCTTAGCGAGTTGTTGTCTCAACTCCGAGCGCGGCCGTGGCATTGGCCACCGAGATTCCGAGGGCCTCGACGGTCTTCCGTCGGCTCGTATCTCCATGTATTAAATGGACTTGCCGGCTCGGGATCCGGAGCGCGTCGGCTAAGAACCGGACCACTGCGGCATTGGCTGCCCGATCGACGGGTGGGGCCGAGATCCGGAGCTTGATGGCGTCTCCGTGCCGTCCAACCACCTCGGTTTTGGAGGCGCGAGGCTGGACATGGATGACCAGCCGAACCCCGTGAGCCGTCGCGGTAATCGGGTTCATGCCCGGAAGAGGACCGACATAACTAACCCTCGGAGCAGGTGGAGGGCAAAGTAGGCCGCGATCGGACTGGCGTCGATGATGCCGAACGGGGGCAGGACCCGGCGGATCGGCACGAGGATCCAGTCGGTGAGCCAGACCAGCGGGCGGAGCCACCGGACCGTGGGCGGCACCCCGAACCAACTGATGAGATACCGGACGAAGATGGCCATCATGACCAGGCCGAACGCCGAGCTCACCGCGACCCCTGCCCAGACCCGGGGAGGAGCTTGGCTCAGCGCGATGGCCCCGAGCACGAAGCCGAGGATCCAGCGAACCAAGGACACCAAGACCAAGCCGACCAGGACCGACAGGCCCAGGAGCCAGAGGCTGGCGTCCTGCGGGTTGGCCCCCCGCCAGACCAATTGCTTCTCCAGCGGACGAAGCACGGGGTCCGAGAGGTGGCGAACGGTTTTTGACCAGGGCGTGAACGGGCCGATTCGCCGCTGCCGGACCCCCCAGTGGGTCAGCCAGACCACCCCCGACAGGGCGACGATACCCAACGCCACCGACCGCGCTACCAGGTCGGTCATGGCGGCCACCGCGGTGAAGGTCACCGGGTCAGCCGCCGCTGCAGGTAACCGACCGGGGCGGGGTCCGGCCGCAGGCAATCGTGCCGTCCATGCCACGGGCCAGGACGCCACAGGCCGTGGTCGTCGCGGTTTCCGTGGCGGCCGCCGGCGTCGGGCCCGAGGCTTTGGCGCACCGGTCGCCGCCGTCGAAGGTCATGCAGACCTCGCAGGTCAACTGCTGGGGCTTGACGCTCGTGTAGGCCAAAAGCGCCACGAAGGCCACCGCTATGATCCAGAACACTGTTGTACGACTGAGCCGCATCGGAACCTCTCCGGAGAAATCGGCGTTTGCCAGGTAGCAACTGGATGGTTACGCTTCGGGTATGGGTTCAGTCATTGGACGGCTCGGTTTCGCGATGGCGGTTCTTGGGGTGGCGCTCGGTGCGTTGCCCAAGAAAGCCATGGCGCATTGCCGTCCCGAACCGACCCAATCGGCCCCGGGGCACCACGACCACGGATCGGAAAATACCGACTCGGCCCCGGAATGTCCTCATTGCCCGCCGGTCGAGTGCCGCCGCCATGTGGAATGCGCCACCGCGCTCGACACGATGGTCGTGACCCGTTCCCCAATTCCGGTGCCGGCCTCCGATGCCCAGGCCATCGCGACACCCGGGAATTCCGGCGCCACCGGTCACCCGTCACCCCCAACACCCCCTCCCCAGCTGACCCTCTGATCCGGCATCCGTAGTCAGCCGTTACCGATCACTCGAGGGGACCGACATCATGGGAACATCGCGATCGCGGCTCGTTGCCGCGGCACTGGTACTTGGCATGGCGGGCGCTCCGGCGCTCCCGGCCCAAGTGGATTACCGCAATCTGGACGACGCGCGCCCGAGCCGGGTCACCGATGCCTATCCGGTGGAGCGGTTTGCGTTTGAGCTGTCGATGGGGGGCCGGCTCCGCACCGGGAACGGGGTGACCGAGGGCCGGGCGTCGCCCCACCTCGAGTATGGGATCTTCCGAAACCTGATGGTTGGGGTCGGGGCCGAGCTGATGGATCAGGGCAGTCACTTCGAGGCCTCGGCGTTCTGGAATGCTCGCCGGGAGACGCCGGGGTTCCCGGCGGTGTCACTGGCCGCCTCGGTGGGCGAGGACCCGTTGGTCCGGTTTCTCGCGACCCGTTCGTTCGGCCTCTCGCGGCTCCATCTCAACACCGGGCTCGACCTGTCCGGGCCCACCGACTGGTGGGGCGGTCTGGCCTGGGATCGGACTCTGTTCCGAACCAGTACTCTGGTAGTGGGCGAGCTGGTTGCCGAGCGGGTGGGGCTCGGGCAGGGCGTAGAATGGAGCGCCGGGGTGGGGCTCCGCCGGCAGCTGACCCCGACGGTGGTCATTCACGGCGGGGTAAGTCAGGGATTGGGGGGCTTGGGCACCGAATTCAGCTTGGGCTTGAGCCATGCCTTTGCCATTGCCGGTTTGATGCGAGGAGCGCGCCGATGACCCGCCTTCACGGATGGCTCCTGTTCGTGCTAGTGCCCGGTGTGGTCGCGGCCCAAGGCGGCCGGGACGAAGAGTTCTACCGGCCGGGTCGGTTCAACTGGATGTTCCAAAAGGCCTACCCGGAGGCGGCGCGGCTGTTCAACGCCTTCGACTATGGCCACGCGATCTTGTCCGAACGGCTGACGATCGCCCCGGACGAACCGGTCGACCGGCTCGAGGTCCGGGAATTCGATTTCCTGGTGGGCGATCTCTTGAAGCGGCCGCCTCGGTTTGCGGTGGCCGAAGAATCGATCATGCCGAACTACGCCCGGATGGCTTGGCGGGCCAAGTCAATGTTCGAGCGGGCCCACGTGCTCCACCGTCAGATCTACGACGTCTACGCCGATGAACGGCTCTCGGTCGATGCGCAGCGGGCCATGGTGGAGCAATTGACGGACTACTACTTGGCCGACACCCGCTACGCCTTTACCGATCAGCCGAAGGCGATGGAACTGATGGACGGGCAGTCTTACAGCCAAGTGTTCCGGCAGCGGTACCCCAAGTTCAACGGGCTGATCTGGGCCTATCACTGGCTTCAGGTTGGTCTTTACGAGTCACTCCTGACCGAAACCAGCCCGGACCGGAAGCGGGCCAGTATCAAGGAGAGTCTGGACCGGTTTTGGGCCATGACCGTCCAGGCGCCGGCGAATCTTCCATCGGTGATGCCGATGACCTCGGCGGTGGCACCGGTGTTCAGCGAGCGCCATCAGCGAGCGGCGATCATCTTCGACAACCTGCACATGTTGCACGACATCATGTCGGATGTGCTCGCCTCGCCGAAGGTGATGAAGGCGGACAAGGCCCGAGTGATCAACGAGGTGTTGGATGAGTTCCAGAATCCCAAGACGAATCTGGTCGACTTGGTGCACTGGCGGATGATGGCCGATCACATGGGCGGGGTGGAGAAGATGGGCGGAGTGGCCGGCCGACGGCCCACCCCGCCCTGAGGGCGCTCGCTACTTGGCAGCGACGCCCGGGGTGGCTTCGGGCGCGATGCCGTCGTCGATCGGGAGGGCAGCCGCCCGCCATCCGCTAGCGAAGGTGACCGTCAGCCGGTAGCCCAAGGTGTCGGGCACCACGGTGACGACCCCCGGGATGGTCTTGGCGTACTCCATCGCCTTGGTCACCTGGGTGGCGCGGGCCTCCGCGGTGGTGCCGCCGTCCCACTGGGCCAGGGACCGGCCAATGGCCACCAACTTGGCCTGTTCAGTGCCGTAGCGGGCAAACTGTTCAGCGGGAATCAACCCGTCCTGGCCGGCCGTGGTGGACTGGAGGTTGTAGGGGCGGCAGGCCGCGATGGCGCCCAATGCGGAGGCGGCGAGGAGGTAGCGCATGGTGGTTCCTTGGGGGTGGTGTCGTCCAGCGGCCTGAATATAAGTAGATTCCGGCAACCTCAAGCCTCGACGAACCCACATGGCCTCGATTCCGAATACCCCTGCTCCGATCAATGAGCCGATTCTCACCTACGCCCCGGGCACGCCAGAACGGGTCGCCATCAAGGCCGCGCTCAAGGAAATGAGCGGCGAGGTCGTCGACATTCCCTGTATCGTCGGCGGCAAAGAGATCCGAACCGGCAAGACTCATTCGGTGGTCTCGCCCCACCGGCACGGTCATGTCCTGGCCAACGTCCACGAGGCCGATGCCCGGACCATGAACCAGGCCGTCCAGGCCGCCGAGCGGGGCTACCGGGAATGGTCGAACTCGAAATTCGAGGACCGGGCGGCGGTGTTCCTCCGGGCGGCTGAGTTGCTGGCCGGTCCGTGGCGCCAGGTGCTCAACGGTTCCACCATGCTCGGGCAAAGCAAGACGATCTATCAGGCTGAAATCGACGCCGCCTGCGAGTTGATCGATTTTTGGCGCTTCAACGTAGGCTTTGCCGACCAGATGTACACCCAGCAGCCGAAGTCCTCGCCGGGGGCGTGGAACCGGATGGAGTACCGGCCGCTCGAGGGGTTCATCTACGCCATTTCACCGTTCAACTTCACTGCCATCGGCGGCAACTTGGCCGGCACCCCCGCCCTGATGGGCAACACGGTGGTCTGGAAGCCGGCCGGCACCGCGGCGCTCAGCAGCTACTACACGATGAAGCTCTTCGAAGCGGCCGGAATGCCGCCCGGCGTCATCAACTTCCTGCCCGGCAACGCGGCCCTGATTACCGAACGGATGTTATCCGACCGGAAGCTGGCCGGGGTCAATTTTACCGGCTCGACCGGGGTGTTCCAGTCGATCTGGAAGCGGGTCGGCGAGCGGATTGCCGACTACGCCACCTACCCTCGGCTGGTTGGCGAAACCGGCGGCAAGGATTTCGTGCTGGCCCATCCGAGCGCCGATCCGGAGGCGCTGGCGGTGGCGCTGGTTCGGGGGGCCTTCGAGTATCAGGGGCAGAAGTGCAGTGCGGCGTCGCGGGCCTATGTGCCGGCCAGTCTCTGGCCCGAAGTCCGGGACCGGATGGTGGCCATGATGGCCGAGATCAAGATCGGCGACGTGGCCGATTTCAAGAACTTTATGGGCGCGGTGATCGACGCGAAGGCGTTCGGCAGGCTCAAGGGATACCTGGATCAGGCCAAGAAGGACCGGAGTGTGACCTTGGTGTCCGGCGGCGGCGCCGACGACAGCAAGGGCTACTTCATCGAGCCGACGCTTCTCCAGGTCAAAGACCCGGCCTACCGGACGATGTGCGAGGAGCTCTTTGGCCCGATCTTGACCGCCTACGTATACAAAGACAAAGACTGGAAACAGACCGTGAAGTTGGTGGATAGCACCAGTCCGTACGCCCTGACCGGATCGATCTTTGCCCGGGATCGCGACATCATCGACCAGGTGAAGACCACGCTCCGGCACGCAGCCGGTAACTTCTATATCAACGACAAGCCGACCGGTGCGGTAGTGGGCCAGCAGCCGTTCGGCGGCGCCCGGGCCAGCGGCACCAACGACAAGGCCGGGTCGTACCTCAACTTGGTCCGGTGGGTGTCGCCGCGGTCGATCAAGGAAACCCTGGTCCCGGTAACCGACTACCGGTACCCCTTCATGGCCTAGTCTTGAGTTTGCGCTGCCTCGGCCTGGCGCTGGTGGGATGGGTCTCGAGCGCGGCGGCGCAAACCTACCGGCCGTCCGCGTTTGCCTGTGCGGTGTTTCAGGAGTCGGTTGCGACCTCGATTCGCGGCACCAACGGGTCGGCGGAGGTCGCCGACCGGGCCGGCCGGTTTGGGTTGCTGGTACTCAATGGCCGCGACTCGAGCGGCGTGGTCGTGTTGGAGGCTTGGTACGACTCCCTCGAGGTCTGGCGCGAAACCGCCGCCGGGCGGGAGGCGCCCGAAACCGACGGGGTCGTGGGGGGCCGGTTTCGGGGCGTCCTCCACGCCGCCGGGAAGTACCGGCCGCTCAAGGCCCCGTTCATACCCGACGAGCTCGCGGACGTGGCCGACCTGGCCGCCGTCCTGGATGACTTCCTCCCGTGGTTGCCGCCGGCCCCGTTGGCGGCCGGCCAACAGTGGTCGGACACCACCGGACTTACGATTCGGCGGCTGCCCGACCGGGCCCGGACTCACCACTATCGATGGACCGCCAGCCGGCGCCGAGGTGACCGGTATGCTGCCTCGGACAGCTTGTCGGTGACGCTCGACCAAGTGATCAAGGAAACCGGCGAACTCGAATGGTCGCCGGAGGGCGGCCCGCTCGGCTGGACTCGTCAGATCAACGTGTCGGCCCGGATCCCGGCCACCGGCGGGGTCAAGCGGCCGGTCCGGTCCACGGTCGATCAGACCGTGACCGTGACCCGCCGGCCGGACCTCACTTCACATTGTGGTTAGGCGGGAGGCCTCATGACCTGGGTTCGGGCGGCGGTAGTGCAGGACGGATCGGTGGCCTTCGACCCCTTGGCCACCCTCGACCGGGTGGCGGCCCGGATGGCGGAGGCCGCGCGCGAGCAGGCGCAGGTGGTGGTCTTTCCGGAAGCGATGATCGGCGGCTATCCGAAGGGCGTGGACTTCGGCGCCCGAGTCGGCTTGCGGAGTGACGAGGGCCGGGAGGAATTCGAGCGGTATTGGAACGGCGCGATCGAGGTGCCCGGCCCGGTTACCGACCGGCTTGGCGAAATGGCCGGCGAGTTCGGCGCCTATCTGGTCATCGGGGTGATCGAACGGAGCGGGGGCACGCTCTACTGCACGGCGCTCTATTTCTCGTCGGAAGGCGCGCTGTTGGGCCGGCATCGGAAAGTGATGCCGACCGCCATGGAGCGGATCATCTGGGGTTACGGCGACGGCTCCACGCTCGCCGTGTTTGATACGCCGTTAGGCAAACTTGGCGCGGTGATTTGTTGGGAGAACTACATGCCGTTGCTTCGGACCGCCATGTACGCGCAAGGTATTGAGCTGTACTGTGCCCCGACCGTGGACGACCGGGAAGTCTGGGGGGCCACTATGCGGCACATTGCGCGGGAGGGCCGGTGCTTCGTGTTGTCGGCCTGCCAGCACGCCCGGCGCCGTGACTACCCGGCCGACTACGCGCCGATCCAAGGCAATGATCCGGAGACCGCGCTGATTCGAGGGGGGAGTCTGATCGTCGATCCCTTGGGGACCGTGCTGGCGGGGCCGGTCTATGATCAGTCCTGCGTACTCGTCGCCGACCTCGACATGGGGCTGATTGCGCGCGGGAAGTATGATTTCGATCCGGTGGGGCACTACGCCCGGCCCGACCTTTTCAACTTGACCGTCAATACGTCCCCGCAGCTGCCGGTGCGGTTCACGGGTTCGTAGCGCTCGGCAAGCGTTTCGAGCCCAATAAACCCCTTGTGTGGGCGGCTCGCGTTCTCCTATGTTTCGGGAACTTTCACGGGGAGACCCACCGGATGTCGGAAGTATTCCGGAGCTCCGACGAGTTCGATGAGCAAGCCCACCAGCTCTACAATCAAGGCCGCTACGACGAAGCGCTCGACGTGTTGAAGGACGGGCTCTCGATCTATCCGTCGTCGGTCGAATTGTACGTCGGGGCCGGGTACGCCTATCTGGCCCGTGAAGAATACGCCTGGTCCCGCGAAGCGTTTACCCAGGCCCTCTTGCTCGAACCCGACCATGAAGACGCCTTGGCCGGATCGGGCGAAACCCTGCTCCGGATCGGCGACCAGGCGGCCGCCCTCCAATCGTTCGACCGGGTGTTGGGCCTCGGGTTCCAAGAAGATCACGACCTCATGCTCCAGATTGGGAAGGCCCTGTTCCGCCAAGGCCTCCTGGCCCACGCCCATCGGTTCTTCGAACTGGCCGCCAACGCCGAGCCCGAGTGCGAAGAGGCCGCGGCCTGCATGGGCTACGTGTCGCACCGAGTGGGCCGGGACGGCTCGGCGGTGTTCTGGCTCCGCCGGGCGCTGGCCATCGACCCCACCTTTGCCGAACCCCGGGTGTACCTGGCCAACATGCTCTACGACCGGGGTGAAACGGCCGCGGCGCTGATCCACTTCGAGCGGACTGAACCGGAAGAGCACTTCGACGAACTCGGCCTGTTCCGGACCATCGAACTCAAGAAGATGTTCTTCCGCCTGGCCGACGACGACGAAACCCTCGAGCCTTGGTACCAGCGGGTGGCCGAGCTGACGGTCGAGCCCGACCCGATCGACGAACTGCTGGCCGAAATCGAGGCCATCCAGAACAACGGATCGGTCCGCGACCCCACCCAGCTCGAACTGTTCGGCACCATGCAGACCGAATTGCAGCAGATGCTCCGGAAATCGGGGCATCGGCCCGAGGTCCACCAGGTCGGCACGCTGGCCGGCCAGATGGTGCGGGGCACCTGGGACGAGATCTTGACCCAGATCAAGGCATCGGACCGGCTCGCCGCGGCCCAGTCGGTGCCCGAATTCATGGCGGGTCAAGCCGAGCGAGGCAAACAGGAAACCGGCGTAGTCATCCCCACCACCGACGCCGAGGCGTTCATCCGAGGCTCTGCCGAAGCGGGAGTGCTCCGGATCGTTCACTGACCGAATGCCACCCGCCGAGCGCCGAGTGCCGAGTGCCGAGCGCCGAGATTGGTCCTCCGGGGTCGTTCGGTCGGTCCTGCCGAACGGCCTGACCGTTCTCATCCATCCTGATCCGACCGCTCCGGCTGTCAGCGTCGTGATCCACGTCCGGGCCGGTTTCTTCGACGAGCCGGACCGGTGGCAGGGGATCAGTCATGTGCTCGAGCACATGTTCTTCAAGGGCACCCCGACCCGGGGCGTCGGCCAGATTGCCTCGGAAACCAAGGCGCTCGGCGGCTACCTCAACGCCTACACCAGCTACGACGCCACGACCTATTACGTGGTCCTTCCCGAGGCCGGCTTCCGCCAGGCGCTCGAAATCCAGGCCGACGCCCTTCGGAATGCCGCCATCGATGCCGGTGAGCTGAAGCGCGAGCTCCAGGTCATCATCGAGGAGGCCAAACGAAAATTCGATAGCTCCTCGGCCCGGGCCCATGAGGTGCTACACGAAGTGCTGTTCGACCACCACCGGATCCGGCGCTGGCGGATCGGGGTCGAAGGTCAGTTGGCCGGCTTTACCCGCGAGGATGTGGCCGGGTACTACGCATCCCGCTATCTGCCGGGGCGGGTCATCGTGTCGGTGGCCGGCGCCGTCGAGGTCGGGCCGGCTCTCCAGGCGGTCGAGGACCTGTTTGGCGATTGGGCGGCCGGGCCCGCGGCGGTCGATCTCTCGCCGGAGGAGCCCTGGCGCTCCGACAACCGGGTCCGGACCCTTCGCGGCGATGTGAAGCAAGCGGATCTGGTCGTGGGGTGGCGCGCGGTTCCCTACGGGCACCCGGACGCTCCGGCGCTCGACCTAGCCGCGTCGGTGTTGTCCGCGGGCCGGGGCGGCTGGCTGTATCGTCACCTCCGCCAGCCCGGGATCGTGACATCGGCCGGCGCGTACCACTACACGCCGACCGAGGTCGGGGTGTTCTCGATTTCCGCCGACCTCGAGCCGGGCCGGATCGATGAGACCCTGACGGTGGTCGGGGGCTTGATGGCCCGCCTCGGGACGACCGGTCCATCAGACCAAGACTTGAGCCGGGTCAAGACCCTGATCGCCGCCCAATGGGCCCGGCGGTTCGAGTCGGTTGATGGCCGGGCCACGACGGTGGCGGCCGCGGAAGCGTTAGGCGGCGTGGCCGGTCTCGACGAAGAATACCGCCGGATGATGGCCGTCACCGCCGCCGAGGTCCGGGACGCGGTGCGCTGCTATCTCCGCCCCGATGCGGTCTCCGCCGTGGTGTATCTGCCCGATGGAAGCGGCCCGGACCTCACCGTGGAGGGCCTTCGGCGGAGTTTCGAGGGGCCGGCCCGGTCGGCCGATCCGCCCTCGAATGCCCCGACGCTCCCGGTGTCTTCACGGGTTCGCGCGGTCGGCGTGACTCGGACGGCCGGGGTGGCTCATCTGGCGTTCCCGGGCGCCGATCTGTTGGTCAAGGCCAAACCCAGCGTCCCCTTGGTGACCCTGGGATGGTATCGGCGCCGGAGCGAGCCGGAGGCACCGGGGGTGGCCGGCGTCGGGGCCTTGGCGGTGCGGGCGGCGGCGCGGGGGGCCGGTCCGTTCGATCTGGCCGCCCTGGCGGACGCCTTCGAGGTCCTCGGCGGCACGTTAGGCACCAGTGTCGCCGCCGATTGGCACGGGTTCGGCGCGTCGGTCCTGGCCGCCAATCGGGATCAGGCGCTTCAGGCGATCCGGGAGGTGGTGATGGCCCCCCGGTTCGATCCCGCCGAGGTTGCCCGCGAGCAGGAGACCATGATCCGGGAGGCGGTCCAGGCCGCCGACGACATGTTTCGCCGGCCGGTCGATCTGGCTCTCGGCGCCGCGTTCGGGGCCCGCGGCTATGGTCTCCCTGCGAAGGGCACGCCCGACACCCTGGCCGCACTCACGCTCGACGACGTCCGGCGGTGGCACGGTCGGGAACTCGATCAGTCGCGGCCGTTGATCGTGGCCGTGGGCGATCTCGATCCCGATGAGGCACTCGACCGGCTCGGTGGGATTCTGGCCGACCTGCCGGCGGTGCCATCCGGCCCGGCGTCGGCCTCCGTGCCCTGGACTCGGGCCGAAGCGCGGAGGGCCGAGGACCGGCACAAGTCGCAGACGGCCCTGGCGATGGTTTTTCAAGGCCCCTCCCGTTCCGACCCCGACCGGTATGCCGCCGAGGTTCTCGCCGCGGTGGCCAGCGGCCTGGGCGGGCGGCTGTTCTATGCGCTCCGGGATCAGCGGTCCTTGGCCTACACCGTCATGCTGTCGAGTTGGCAGCGGCGGTCGGCCGGGGCCATCGTCACCTACATCGCCACCTCGCCGGAACGGGAAGCCGAGGCCCGGGACGCCATGCTCTCTGAACTGGCCCGGTTTCGGAACGAACTGGTCCGGCCGGACGAACTCACCCGGGCGGTCAACTACTTGGCCGGCCAGGCCACGGTTCAACGCCAAACCGCGGGGGCCCAGGCCTCCGAGATCGTCGACACCTGGCTGCTGGGCACTGGATTGGCGGAACTGGACGATCCGGCCGCCGAATACCGTCGGGTCAGCGCCGAGGACCTCCAGCGGGTGGCGGAACGGTATCTGGTGGCCGATGGGCGGGCCGAAGGGTTGGTGAGGGGTCGGTGAGCGAGTCACCCGAAGCGCCGGGTGGCCGGGCCGGCCTCGCGACTCATTGGACCGCGGCGGACCTCTTGACCGCGGTCAGGATTCCGCTCGCCATTGCCTTTGTGTTGGTGCCCCACACCGGATGGCGTTTGGCGTTTCTCTGGATGGCCGGCATCAGCGACTTCATCGATGGGTTCGTGGCCCGGAAGTGGGGCAGTTCGCGACTTGGCTCCGTGCTCGATCCAGTGGCGGACAAGGTCTTTGTGGCGGCGGCGTTTGGGGTGGTGCTCGTGGCCGGTGCGTTAACCTGGTGGGAGGTGGTCGCGGTTTTGGCCCGGGATCTGGCCGCCACCGCGGCGTTCTTGGCTACGGTGGCATTCCGGCGTCCTTCGGCCATCCAGGCCCGGGTGGCGGGCAAGATCGTCACCATCGGTCAGCTCTTGGTGCTCTGGGCGTTCCTGCTCGAGTCAACCTTGCTCCGCCCGATTGCGTGGGCCACCGGCGCGGTCGCGGTGTATGCGATTATCGATTATGTCTTTGTGGCTCGTCAGGAGCATCGAACCTTGTGAAGCGTGGGAGACCGGTATGAGTGACGTCAAGACAGTGGCGGTGGAGTGGCAGGGCGGGATGCGGTTTCGGGGCGGAGCGCCCGGGGGCCCGGCCATGACCATCGACGCTGATGGCAAGGAAGCGCCCGGTCCGATGTTGGCCCTGCTGATGGCCGGAGCTGCTTGCGGCGGAGCGGACGTGGTCAGCATTCTCGAGAAGATGCACGTCAAACTCCGGAAATACACGACGGAGGTGAGCGGGGTGCGGGCGCCCGACCACCCCAAGCGGTACACGGCGATTGCCTACCGGATCGTGCTGGCCGGCGACGGACTTGATGAGGATAAAGCTCGACGAGCCATCGACTTATCGCTGGCCAAGTACTGCTCGGTCTTACTGTCGTTGAACCCCGACATTCCGATTACCTACGAGCTCGTCCTCGAACCGTGAGGGCCGGCTGGGTCCTGGTGGGGCTCGGCGCCTGCTGGGGCGGCTTCCCGGCGACCGGGATGGCCCAGGAACGACTGGCGGTTGGGCCGGCCCTCGAGTTCCTGGCGAGCGATCCGGCCGCATTCGGACTGGGACCGAGGTTTCGGTGGCGGCTGGTCCGGGAGGTGGGGTTCGCGGCGGGGGCGAGCCTGGTTCGACGGGGCGGCGATTGGGCGGGCCGAGGGGAGCTGACCCTCCAGCTTCGGTTCGGGTCATGGGGCGGGGCCAAGACGGTGTGGTACGGCTTCGGTGGCGTGGCGGGCGTGACGGGGCCCTTGGGCGGCGGGTTTCTGGTGGCCGGGGCCGGGGTGGAGACACCGGCCGGCCGGGGCTCGACCTGGTGGGGTGAACTCGGGGTAGCGGGTGGGGCCCGGGTGGCGGCGGGCTATCAGGTCCGGATCGGGGGCCAGAAACGATAAAAGGCCGTCCCGGGGGACGGCCCTTCATAATTCCTCTGCCGGGTCTGACTTACTCGGCGTTCGATGCGGCCACTTCAGGCTTCCGGGCAACCGGGCGACAGAACCGCTCGCCGAGGACTCGCACTTGGGCGAGCTGCTCCTCATCGAGATCGGGGAATCGTTCGACCAGGTACTGCACGGTGTCGTCCAGCCACTCTTTTTGCTGATCCGGCTCGGCTTCAACCACCCCGCACCGCAGGATATGGCTGAACAATTCATCGCGGGCTTGATCAAAGAGGGTTGGGGTTGACGCGCTCTTGCTGAAGGGCTTCTTCGGTTTGGCCATTGACCTTCCTTGCTGGTAGGGGCGGGTGGCGATTCCCGAGCCTTTGGGTGACAGACATTCAATTATAGCCTTAGAAGCCGGTTTCGGCCAAGGGGTGAGGGTGCCGGAGCGGCCAGGGGACCCGATTACCTTTGCGGGCGGTCACCCGGTCAGGGAGAGGGGCCGTTCATGGGCGAGCATGATGAGGTGTATGGCCGAGAACGGCAGCGCCGCCTCACCGCGCTGCTCCGGGACTTGTCCGAGCGGATCCAGGACCTCGATGAACGGGGTGAGTTGTTGGAGTCGGCCCCTGAACTCTTGAAACGAATGGATCAGCTCCGCTCGGAGCTGTTCCACTACGAGGTCCGATCGACGTACGACACGCCGGAAATCGCCGACAGCCGCCGGATCGTCGACGAGGCCGGGCAACCACTGGAATCTTTGGATTCCGAACCCGAGGACGATGAGCCATGGCGTCGACCGCCAAACTGAAGAAGAACGCCCCGCCGCCGGCCTCGACCCGGTCCTATCTCCTGATCGGTGCCGCGGCGGTTACCGGGGCAGTGGTGCTCGGCTATCTGGTGATGAAGCCGAAGGACGTCCGCATTCCGGCCAACGTGACGGTGCTGGCGGCCGATACCGCGGGCTTTCGGGGCTACGTGTTGGGTTCTGATTCGGCCAAGATCGAGGTCACCGAGTACGCCGATTTTCAGTGCCCGGCCTGCGGCACCTTCGACGTGCTCCAGTTCGACGTCGTCAAGCGGCAACTGATCGAAACCGGGTTGGTCCGCTACCGCTACCGGGATTTCCCGCTTCCGATGCACCCGCACGCCCGGGTCGCGTCGCATGCGGCGGCCTGCGCCAACGATCAGGGCAAGTTCTGGGAGATGAAAGCGCAGATCTACAACCGGCAGGCGGAGTGGTCGCCGCTTCGGTCGGCCGCGGGATTCTTCGGCGACTTGGCCGCGGCGGTCGGGGTCAACCGGGGGCCGTACGACGAGTGCATGCAGTCGGCCAAGTACGCTGGGCGGATCGAGGCGAGTCTTCAGGAGGGCACCAAGCTTGGGGTGCCATCGACGCCGACCTTCTTGATCGGCGGGCAACTCTATCCCGGCGCGTTGTCGTCGGATAGTCTCGCGGCCAAGGTCCGGCGGCTGGCGGCGACCCCCGCGCAATGACCAACCGGTTGGCCCTCGCCATCCTGGCGGTGGCGGGGCTTTTCATTTCGCTCTACCTCTGGCTCTACAAGCTCGGGAAGATCGGCACTATGGCCTGTGGCACCGGCGGGTGCGAGACCGTACAACTCTCGGTCCAGAGCCGGTTCCTCGGCGTCGAGGTCGCGCTGATCGGGGTGCTCGGCTACGCGGTGCTCCTCGGTCTGGCCCTGCTGGTGCTCCACCCGAAGTATGCCGGCGCGAGTTGGCCGCTCACTTGGCTGATAGTGCTGGCCGGGGGCGCGGTGTTCTTCACGGCCTACCTCAAGTATCTCGAGTTCTTCGTCATTCACGCTATTTGCCGGTGGTGCGTCGGATCGGCGGTGGTCATCGCGACGATGTTCGGGCTGACCGTGGTCGAGTGGCGCCGGGCCCGGGCCGAGAAGGCATGACCGGCGAACGCCAGGAACCAACCGGCAAAGCGCTAGGGATTTTGTCGTTCTCGGCCCTCGGCGTCGTCTTCGGCGACATCGGCACCAGCCCGCTCTACGCCTTGAAGGAGTGCTTCATCGGCACCCACGCGGTGCCGCTGACCCCGGAGAACGTCTACGGGATCCTCTCGCTGGTCTTCTGGAGCCTCACTTTTCTGATTTCGTTCAAGTATCTGGTCAACATGCTCCGGGCCGACAACCGCGGGGAGGGCGGGGTCCTGGCTTTGCTGGCGCTGACCAAGCCCGGTGAAATCAAGACGTCCGCCAAATGGCTGCTGGTGTCGCTCGGGCTTTTCGGCTCGACGATGATCTATGGCGACGGGATCATTACCCCGGCCATTTCGGTGCTGGGCGCTGTCGACGGCCTCAAGGTGGCGGCCCCGGCGCTGGGCCCGTGGGTCATGTGGATCAGTGTGGTGATCATCATTGGGCTGTTTGCCGTTCAGAGCCGGGGCACAGCGGCGGTGGGCGCCCTTTTTGGACCGGTTACCGCGGTCTGGTTTGTGTGCATTTCGATTCTTGGGGTCCGGGGCATCATGCTCGACCCGACCGTGCTGAAGGCAATCAATCCTTGGCATGCGGTGGCCTTCTTCCTCCGCGACCCGCGGGACGGGTTCATCGTGCTGTCGGCGGTGGTGCTGGTCGTGACGGGTGGGGAGGCCCTGTACGCCGACATGGGTCATTTCGGCAAGCGGCCGATCCGGTTGGCTTGGCTCGGCATGGTTTTCCCGGCGTTGGTGCTCAACTACTTCGGTCAGGGCGCGTTGTTGTTGACTCGGCCGGAGGCGATCAGCAACCCGTTTTACGGGCTGGTGCCGGGGTGGGCGCTCTATCCGATGGTCGGGATCGCGACCGCGGCGGCGGTCACGGCGTCCCAGGCGTTGATCTCGGGATCGTTTTCCCTGACCCAGCAGGCGCTTCAACTCGGGTACGTCCCGCGCCTCAAAATTCTCCATACATCCCGGTCGGAGGTGGGCCAGATCTACATGCCCGCCGTCAATTGGACGTTGATGGTGGCCTGCGTGTTGCTGGTGCTGGCCTTTCGGGATGCCGAGAGCCTCGCGGGGACCTACGGGGTGGCCGTGACGATGACGATGATGACCACGACCGTGTTGTTTTGTTCTATTGCCGGCGCTCGATTCGGGTGGAGTCGGTTCAAGGTCGTGTCGTTCGGTGGGGTGCTCCTGGTGGTTGAAGGGACGTTTCTCGCCTCGAACCTGACGAAGATCCCGCATGGCGGTTGGCTTCCCCTCTTGATCGGGGTGGTGATTTTCGTGGTGATGGCTACCTGGAAAAAGGGCCGAACGATTCTGGCGACAAAACTTCGAGACGAATCCTTCCCGCTCGAGTTGTTGGTCAAGGACGTTGGCACGAAAGTGCCCCGGGTCGACGGGACGGCGGTGTTCATGAGTTCCGATCCCACCGGCGCGCCACCGGTGCTGCTCCATCATCTCAAACACAACAAGGTGCTCCACCAGCGAGTCGTGTTCCTGTCGATCGTCAACCATTTGGTCCCGCAGGTTGCCCCGGCCGACCGGATCGCGGTCACGGATCTGGGCGGCGGGTTCTTCACCGTGCTCGCCCATTTTGGTTTCATGGAAACGGCCGACGTCCCCAAAGTGCTCGAGGCCCTTGTCAGTCACGGACTGAGCATCGAGATCCGGAACACCAGCTTCTACCTGGGCCGCGAAACCCTGATCCCGATCAAACGGAAAGGCGAAGACTTCGGCGAGAAGCTCATCCGCCGGATGCCGATGTGGCGGAAGCGGCTCTTCGTCCTAATGGCCAACAACGCCCGCCCCGCTACCGCCTTCTTCAACTTGCCGCCGAACCGGGTCGTCGAAATGGGCGCCCAAATTCAGATTTAGGACTATTCATGAGCGAAGGGCGGGGGGAGCCGACCGGGAAGGCGCTGATTGGGTTGACATTCGGGGCGTTGGGGGTGGTCTACGGCGATATCGGGACCTCGCCGTTGTATGCATTACGGGAGTGTTTTGCCCCGGAGCATGGACTGGCTCCCACACCCGAGAATGTGATTGGGGTTCTCTCGTTGATCCTTTGGTCGCTGATGTTTGTCGTGACCTACAAGTACGTCACGGTCATGCTCAAGGCCGACAACCGGGGCGAGGGAGGGATCCTGGCCCTGTTGGCGCTGGTGCGGGCCGGCGGGGGTAGCGACCGGTTGCGGCGCCGGTTGGTCATGCTGGCGCTGTTTGGGGCGGCCCTGCTGTACGGGGATGGGGTCATTACTCCGCCGGTGTCGGTGCTCGGCGCGCTCGAAGGGGTCAAGGTGGCGGCGCCTGCGTTTCAGCCGTTAATCGTGCCGGTGGCCGTGGTCATTCTACTGGGGTTGTTCGTGATGCAGCGGTTTGGAACCGGCCGGGTCGGGAAGGCTTTTGCGCCGATCATGGTGGTGTGGTTCACCGCGATCGCCCTCTTTGGGGTCATGGCGATTGTTCGCAATCCGATCGTGCTCACGGCGATCAATCCCTGGTACGCTGTCGATTTTTTCATTCGCGACGGCGTGGTCGGGTTCTTGATCCTCGGAGCGGTGGTCCTGGTCTTGACCGGTGGCGAGGCTTTATACGCCGACATGGGCCACTTCGGCCGTCGGCCGATTCGCTTGGCCTGGCTCGGCATGGTGCTCCCAGCCCTGATGCTCAACTACTTCGGCCAAGGCGCCTTGCTCTTGAGCCGCCCCGAGGCGGCGAGCAACCCGTTCTATGAGTTGGTCCCCCGGTTTTTCCTGTATCCGATGATCGTGATTGCTACGCTGGCGGCGATTACCGCGTCGCAGGCTCTGATCTCCGGCTGCTTTTCGCTGACCCGCCAGGCCGTGCAACTCGGTTACAGTCCGAGGGTCACGGTGGTGCATACGTCGCACCACACCGCCGGACAGATCTACGTTCCGGAGGTCAACTGGGCGCTCATGGTGATGTGTTTGCTGTGCGTCGTCGGGTTCCAGAGTTCGGCCAACCTGACCGCAGCCTACGGCATCGCCGTGACCGGGACTATGGCCATCACGACGATCCTGTTCGCCCATGTGGCGTACTACCGGTGGCAGTGGCCGGCCTGGCGGGTGGCGGCGACGACCGGGCTGTTCCTGATCGTCGACCTAGCGTTCTTTGGGGCGAACATGGTCAAGTTCGCCCATGGTGGCTGGTTCCCGTTGGTGCTCGGTGCCGTAGCCTTCGGGCTGATGGCCACGTGGAAGGCAGGCCGGGAAATCGTCTCGGCGGTGACGCGAAGCCCGATGACGATGGAGGAATTCGTCGCCAGTATCGCACGGGGCGACGTCCACCGGGTTCCCGGAACCGGGGTGTTCATGAATTCCGACCCCACCGACGTGCCGCCGATGATGCTCCATCATCTCAAGCACCATGGGGCCCTCAAGGAGCGGGTGATCTTCCTGTCCCTCCTGGTCGAGAACGTGCCCACGATCGACGAAGCGAAACGCCTCATTCATGCCGACCTGACCGGCGGATTCCACCGGCTGGTGGCCCGGTATGGCTTCATGGAGTCACCCGATGTCCCGGCACTCCTACCGCAGCTGGCCCGGTTCGGGATCGTGGTCGGTCCGATGCAGGTGTCTTACTTCCTGGGCCGGGAAACCCTGCTGCCCACCGGCAGCGGCAAGCTGGCTGGTTGGCGAAAACGGCTCTTCATTCTGATGACTCGAAACGCCCAGTCCGCCTCCGGTTTCTTCAACCTGCCCCCGAATCGGGTAGTAGAGATGGGCGCCCAAGTGCAGATCTAAGGGCTCGGCACTCGGCGCCGAGTACCGAGTGCCGAGAACCTAGCTCCTCAAGAGTTCCCCGTATTGTTGCCGGAGTTTCCCGAGTTTGGGGCTGATGTTGAAAGCGCAGTAGGGTTGGTCTGGGTTTCGGCGGTAGTAGTCTTGGTGAGATGGCTCGGCGGGGTAGAAGGGGCCGGCGGGTTCGATGGTGGTGACGATCGGGTCGAGGAAGATCTTGGCGTCCGTTAATTCTTGGATGACGGCTTTGGCGGTGGCGCGCTGGGCGTCGGTGTGCGGGAAGATGGCGGAGCGGTACTGGGTGCCGCTGTCGGCGCCTTGGCGGTTCAAGGTCGTTGGGTCGTGGAAGGTGAAGAATATCTCGAGAAGCTGCCGGTAGGTGATCTGGGCCGGATCAAAGGTGATCTGAATCGCCTCGGCGTGACCGGAGCGGCCGGAGCAGACCTGCTCGTAGGTCGGGTTCTTGACCGACCCGCCGAGGTAGCCGGACGCGACGCGGTCGACGCCCTTCAAACGCTGGAACACGGCTTCCACGCACCAGAAGCATCCGCCGGCCAGGGTCGCGGTCTCTTTCATCCTTCCTCACTCTCGTATTGTTCTTTCAACCGGGCCACCACGTTCGGGTCGGCCAGTGTCGTGGTGTCACCCAAGGTTCGGCCTTCCGCAACGTCCTTGAGCAGGCGGCGCATGATCTTGCCGCTTCGAGTCTTTGGGACATCGGCGACGAAGAAAATGTCGTCCGGCTTGGCGATGGCCCCGATCTTCTTGGCCACGTGGTCCTTGAGATCGTCCTTGAGCTCCGCGGTGGGCAGGTAGCCGTCCTTGAGGATGACGAAGGCCGCCAGCGCCTGGCCCTTCAATTCGTGGGCCTTACCCACCACCGCCGCTTCCGCCACCATCGGGTGGTCTACTAACGCGCTCTCGACCTCCATGGTTCCAATCCGATGCCCCGCCACGTTCAGGACGTCGTCGACGCGGCCGAGGACCCACCAGTAGCCGTCGTCATCAAGCTTGGCCCCGTCGCCGGCGAAATATTTTCCGGGAAACCGGCTCCAGTAGGTTTCTTGGTAGCGGGCGTCGTCCTTGTAGAGGGTCCTGAGCATCGAGGGCCAGGGCTTGGTCAGGACCAAGAATCCTCCCCCTTTGACGATGATCGCACCATGGGAGTCCAGCAGCTTGGCCGAGATGCCGGGTAACGCTCTGGTGGCCGACCCCGGTTTGGTGGTGGTCACCCCCGGCAGCGGGGCGATCATGATGGCGCCGGTTTCGGTCTGCCACCAGGTGTCGACGATGGGGCACCGGCGTTGCCCGATCTGTTCGTGGTACCAGATCCACGCTTCCGGATTGATCGGTTCGCCGACCGATCCTAAGAGCCGGAGGGTTGCCAGGTCGTGGCGCTTGGGGTGGTCGGTGCCCCATTTCATGAAGGCCCGAATGGCGGTCGGGGCGGTGTAGAAGATGGTCACGCCGTAGCGGGCGATTATCTCCCAGAGCCGGTCCCGGCCCGGCCAATCGGGGGCCCCTTCGTACATCATGACCGTGGCGCCGTTTGCCAGGGGACCGTAGACCACGTAGGAATGTCCGGTGACCCAGCCGATGTCGGCGGTGCACCAGAACACGTCATCCTCCTTGAGGTCGAACACCCACCGGCAGGTGGCGGCCACCTGGGTCAGGTACCCGCCCGTGGTGTGAACGATCCCTTTCGGTTTGCCGGTCGTGCCCGACGTGTAGAGGATGAACAGCAGGTCCTCGGCGTCCATCGGCTCAGGCGGGCACTTGGCGCTGGCCTCGCGGACGAGATCGTGCCACCAGAGGTCGCGGCCGGGTTTCATCGTGGCGCCGGCCTCTTGGAAGGCGGTGCCGGCCAGCCGTTGGACGACGATCTGGTGCTTGATCGAGGGACATTCGGCCAGGGCTTGGTCGGTAAACCGCTTGAGCGGGACGATTTGCCCCCGGCGGTAGCCGCCGTCGGAGGTGATGACGGCCACCGCCTCGGCGTCGTTGATCCGGTCGCGGAGCGATTCGGCGGAAAAGCCGCCGAAGATGACCGAATGGACCGCCCCGATCCGGGTACAGGCCAGCATGGCGATGGCCGCCTCCGGAATCATCGGCAGATAGATGGCGACCCGGTCGCCCTTTTTGAGACCGAGTGATTTGAGGGCATTGGCGGCCCGATTGACCTCGCGGGCCAAGTCCCAATAGGTCAGGACCCGGCGGTCGCCCGGTTCACCCTCCCAAATGATGGCGGCCTTGTTCCGCCTCCCGCCACTGACGTGCCGGTCGAGGCAGTTGGCCGACACATTGAGCTTGCCCCCGACGAACCACTGGGCGTGGGGTGGTTGCCAATCCAGGACCCGAGTCCAGGGAGCCATCCATTCGAGGGCCCGGGCCTGGTCGGCCCAGAAGGCTTCTTGGTCCTGGTCTGCGGCGGCATAGAGGTTGAGGCCGGCATTGGCCGCCGCGGCGAAGGCGGCGGAGGGCGGAAACCGGCGTTGCTCGTCGAGCAGAGTCGAAAGTTGCGAGGTCATCGATCGGCTGGGTTAGGGCGTTTGGCACCGAAGATTCACGCCTGAAGAATAACGCGGGGAGCGGGGCGTTGGGGGTGCAGATTGTTGCTTGAGCGGTGCAGTCCGTGGGGCGCGGAGGCCGGTCCAATGCAATCCCCAAAACTCCGAGCGGAGTGCGATGTGGCGCCGATGCCATGAACCGGGCTCCGCCTAACTGAGTTGTTAGTCTGAAGAGCCTTATCCGGTGCTATCGGATGGCACCCTCTTCGCCTTTTGGCGGGGCGGAGGTAGCAACGCATGTCGGCAACAGAAGCAAACGCGCGGGTGGTGCTGGCGCCGGAGGTTCTCGGGCTCGAGAGATCGGGGATCTTTCCGTGATGCGGCGGTCGAGCTGCTGGAGGGGCTCCCCGAGCAGGACGGCACCCTGCTGATCGATTTCGCCAGGACCCGGCGGATCGACTCGGCCGGCTTGGGGGCGCTCATGCTGATCCAGCGGCGGGCGTCGGAGCGGTAGCAGCGGGTGGTGCTCCGCCATCTCCGCGACGAGTTTCGGTTCCTGTCGGTCCTCACCAAACTGGACGACCTGTTCGAAATCGAGGCGACGGCCTGACTATATTCCGGTATCGATCCGCCGATGCCGCTTTCCGAGCAACCTCCTCTTCTTGGTCTTGACCAAGTCTCTCGCCGATTCGGCAATCGAACCGTCGTTGACCAGGTGACCCTGTCGGTCAAGCCCGGGGAATTCCACCTCCTGGTTGGGCCGAACGGTTCCGGAAAATCCACCATCGCCCGGCTCGGTGTCGGTCTGCTGCGGCCGCATCGGGGCACGGCCCGGGTGGCGGGCGCCGATCCGCGGTCGTCCGAAAATGCCCGGCGCCTGATCGGGTACTTGGGCCACGAATCGCAGCTCTACGCGGATCTGACCCCGGTCGAAAACCTCCAGTTTGCGGCTCGGCTCCACGGACTGGCCCAGGTCGATGCGACCGTGGCCGCCATGCTCGACCGCCTCGAGGTGGCCGCTGAGCGGACGATCGCGGTGCGGCGGCTAAGCCGAGGCTATGTCCAGCGAGTCGCGATCTGCCGGTCGCTGATCCACCGGCCCAGTCTCCTGGTCTGGGACGAACCGCTCACTGGGTTGGACCAATCCAGCCTCGATCGGGTGGTTGGCTTGGTGGAGTCAGTGCTGGCGGAGGGCGTGGCCGTCGTGCTGGTGTCGCATGACTTGCCCGAGTTGTGGCGGCTGGCCGGCCGGGTCCACGTCGTCGAGCAAGGCACCATCCGGTTTTCGGCCACGACCGCCACACCGCTGGCCGAGTTCCGCCGCCAGTATGCGGAGCCCGCGCGGTGATGACCCTTCGCGGGGCCCTGGTCATCGCGGCCAAGGACCTCCGGGTCGAGTTGGCGAGCCGGGCGGCCCTGACCAGTGCGGTGACCTTTGCGGTCATGGTGCTTGTCATCTTCAACTTTGCCCGAGACCCCGGCGAAGTCAGCTTGGCAGTGCTGGCCCCGAGCGTGTTGTGGGTCACCTCGGCGTTTGCCGGGGTGGTGACGTTGAATCGTTCGTTTGCTATGGAGCAGGAACACGGCGCGATGGAGGGCCTGCTGCTCGCGCCGGTTGGCCGGAGCGTCATCTATTTCGGGAAATACCTCGCCAACTTGGCTTTTGTCCTCACGGTCAACGCCGTCCTACTGCCGCTCTTCGTGCTGTTCTTCGACGTGGCGCTCACCGGGTCCCTGGCGTGGGTGGCCGGGCTATTGGTATTGGCGGCTGCGGGCTACGTGGCCATTGGGACGGTGCTCGCGGCGATGACCGTCCGGACTCGGTTCGCCGAGCTGATGCTCCCGGTGCTGCTGTTGGCGTTCCTGGTTCCGCCGGTGTTGGTGGGAGTTCAGGCCACGACCCGCTTGCTCGGGGGGCGTCCGGCAGGAGAGATTCTCGGCTGGATTCGGTTCTTGGCTATTTATGACATTGTCTTCATCACGCTCGGCTGGCTCCTTTTTCCGGCGACCATGGACGAATGACCGCAACGAACGAGCATGACAGCCTGATCCGGCGGGGGCTGTGGATCACCACGTTGGCTTTGGTTGCCCTGGGCGGGGTGTTCGCCCAGGCACTATTTCGGACCCCGGTTGAACGGTGGCAGGGGCCGGCCCAGAAGATCCTCTACGTTCATGCCCCCGCCGCGACGATGTCGCTGATGGCCTTCTTGCTGGTCGGGGTGGCGAGTATGGGCTACCTGTTCCTCAAGGACCGCCGGCTCGACACCTTCGCGGAAGCCTCGGCGGAGGTCGGCTTGGCGTTCGGCGCGGTCATGCTGACCACCGGCCCGCTCTGGGCCCGCCCGGTGTGGGGCACGTGGTGGCAATGGGAACCGCGGCTCACCTTGACGCTGCTCTTGGTGCTGCTGTTCGTCGGATACCGGACCATGCGGACGGCCATCGACGACCCGGACGACCGGGCCCGATTCAGCGCCGTGGTCGGGATCATGGCGTTGGTGTTGGTGCCGTTCGTCCACTTGAGCGTGTATTTATTCCGGACGATTCATCCGCAGCCGGTCATCTTCAAACCGAGCGCGCCCTCGTTGCCGTGGGAAATGCTCTGGGTGTTCATCATGTCGATGGCGGCGCATTCGGCGGTCTACGTCGGGTTCGTGACGACCCGGTACGGGATTGGCCGGCGGGCCGCGGCGGAGGCTTCATGAATCCGCCCCAGAATGCCGGGTACATGATCGCGGCCTATTCGGTGGCGTCGGTCCTGCTACTTGGGTACGCCGTCAGTTTGTTTCGCCGGTATCGTTCCCGGAAGTAGTCCTCCGCCGCTCAGGCCCGCTGGAACACCAGGGCGGCGTTGATTCCTCCGAAGCCAAACGAATTGCTCATGATGAACTCCGGGTCGGCCCCGCGGCCGGTGCCCGGGGTGTAATCGAGATCACAGGCCGGATCGGCCACGGCCAAGTTGACCGTAGGCGGGATCCACTTCCGGCTGGTGGCCAAGCAGCAGATGGCGGCCTCGAACGCGCCGCTCGCGCCTAACGCGTGGCCGTAGTAGCCTTTGGTTCCGCTGATCCGGACCCGGCTTGCCGCCGGACCGAGCGCCGTCTTGATGGCCAGCGTTTCGGTCGGGTCGTTCAGCCCGGTGGACGAGCCGTGGGCGTTCAGGTAGCCGATGTCCGACGGTTGGATGGCCGCGCTTCGGAGCGCCATCGTCATGGCCCGGGCGGCCTGGCTCCCGTCCGGGAGCGGCGCCGCCATGTGATGGGCGTCATTGGTGAGCCCGAACCCGACAACCTCGGCGTAGATTCGGGCGCCCCGCGCCATCGCCCGCTCCCGTTCCTCCACGATCAAGACCGCCGCCCCCTCGGCCATGACGAAGCCGTCGCGGTCCTGGTCGAACGGCCGGCTGGCGGTGGCCGGGTCGTCGTTCCGGGTCGACATGGCCCGGATGATCGAGAACGCGCCGTAGGTGAGGGGCGCGAGCGGCGCCTCCGATCCCCCGGCAAAAATCAGATCGGCCTCGTCCCGCTGAATAGTCCGGAACGCCTCGCCGATGGCGATTGCGCCCGACGCGCAACTCATCCCATTGGTGATGTTGGGGCCGTTCAGACCGAAGTCGATGGCCAGATTGCAGCTCGACGCCCCGGCAAACACCGTCAGCGCCACACCCGGGTCGACTGCCCGGACCCCCCCGGCCAGGTACCGTTCGTGCTGGGCTTCGGCCAATGCCACGCCGCCTAACGCCGTTCCCATCATCGCGCCGATCCGGTTCCGGTCCTCGGCTTGGAGCCGGATGCCGCTGTCCTCGAGCGCCATCTTGGCCGAGGCCAGGGCGAGTTGCGAACACCGGTCCATGCGTTTCGATCGTTTAGCGCCGAGGTATTCGACCGGGTCGAAGTCGTCGACCTGGGCAGCGAGGTGGCTCTTGAACGGCGTCGGATCGAACCGGTTCACCACTCGGACCGCCGACCGCTCAGCCCGGAGGCCCTGCCACAACCCCTCGACGCCGACCCCGATCGGGGTGACGGCGCCGATCCCGGAAATAACGACCCGGCGGCGGGCGGTCATCGGGGTCCGGCCAAACTCCGGCCAATGCCGGCCAGGGTCCGCGCGGCAATGCCATGGACGAATACCGGCAGGATGACCCATTGGGCGGCGGGCCGACGGATCAACGGCCACGCGGGCCCGTTCCAGTCATGGATCAAATCCACGTGGGTCATCTTTCCTTGGGTCGTAAGGCGCCACACGACATCCATGCCGGTGGTGATGCCGCGGATGTGACGGTACCGGACCTCGAACCGGGGCCGGTCAATCCACATCTCCGAGGTCCACCAGGTCGGCCAATTGAACGGCCCGAACGGACGGTTGGCCGACATCTCGACGATCGTGGTGCCGTCGGGGCGCCGCTCCCGGATCGTAACCCATCGATAGTGGGGCAAGATCACCGGCCACCGTTCGACATCAGCGGCGGCGTCGAAGACCTGCTCGATCGGGGCCTCGATGTCGATCACGTCAACGACACGCATCATGGGCTGGCGCTCCAAGTGGCCACCACTCGGGCGCCGAGAGAGGCGGTGACGGTCGGCTGGAATCCGGCCGCTTCGATGACCGCGGTCAAGTCGGCGGGGCGAAAACCCCGCTGCAATGAGGTCATGCCATCCACCCTGGTATAGTGGTCGAATCCAAGGATCCGGCTTCCCAACCCAAAGGCGGCGGCGGCCCACCCGGTCCGTCGCAAGTCTGCGAGAATGACGCCGAGGCGGGCGGTGCGGCTGGCTTCGCGACAGAGCCGGATGATACCCTCGCCCGAGAAGTGGTGGGCGAACTGACTCATGACCACCAAGTCGAAGGTCCGGTCGGCAAATGGGAGCTGGAACGCGTCGGCCACGGCGGCCGGAACCCCGTTGGCTCGGGCCAGCGGAGGGGCGGCCCGGTGCCAGTCGACGCCGGTTGCGTTCAACCGGATGCCCCGGCGGCCGAGCCACATGGCCAGGGCCCGGGGAATGTCCCCTTCGCCGGTGCCGATGTCGAGCAGCTTGAGCTCAACCGGTCGTCTCGATCCGAGGAGCCGGGAAATCCCGGCTTTGACGGCCAAGACCCCGCCGAACCACCGGTTCGATCGGGCCAAATGGCGGAGGGATTCCCGGACCAGCGCCGGGTCGGCCTGTCGATCGTCGAGGAGTTCAACGCCGATCGGGGACGCCAGGTCAGGTTGGAGGAGTCGGCTCATCAGATGACCAGGGCGGAAAGGAACCGAGGATTCAGGACCGCGCGGGCCGGGAGGACATCACCGGTGACCCCGACGAGGGTGTGCGCCATCCCGCGCCGTTCGAGCTGGCTGACGGCCCGGTCAAACAGAGCCGGCGCCAGCATCCCATAGCCGATCATCCGTTCCACGATCCACTTGCCCCCGAAGGTGCTCCGGCGAGCCTGTTGGTAGGGCAGGAGGTGGCGGGTGGTCGGATACTCGGTTGCCCCCAACGCGGCCAGCGCCACGGGTGCCGCCAACCCGGCCCCGCGGAGGGCGGCGCAAATCCCCTCGCCGGTGAAGGGGTCGAAGAAGTCCGCCGCGTCGCCCAGCACCATGGCCCCGTCGGCAATCACCTGCCGGGACCGGACTGCAAACGGTCCGGCCGTCATGACCCGCCTAACGACCGCGCCGCGCCGGACGCGGCCCCGGACCCGGTCGAACCGGTCGAGCATCCCGAAAAAGAATTCGGTGGGATCTTGGCCGGCCGTGCGGACTTCATGGCGGGAGGCGACGACGGCGACGTTGGCGAGGTCCTCGCCGATTCGATTGAGTCCGACATAGCCTCCCGGGCCGACGTGCATCTCGGTCAGGGCAAGGTCGGGTACGCCGGACACATGGGCCACGAACCCATAACGCCGGAGCGGTTCGTGGCGGCGGCCGCCGAGCAACCGGGCGGTCACCGAATGGAGTCCGTCGGCCCCGATGACGAGCCGCGCCGGGATCGCGGTGGGGCGGCCGTTTTGAGATCCGATGGCCCCCTTGATCTGGCCTTGGTCCCGGATCAGGTCGACCATCTTGGTGCGTTCGAGGACGTCGACCCCCGCCCGCCGGGCGGCATCGACCAGAATGGCATCGAGGACGCGGCGGGGCAGGGAAATACCCGCGGTTCCGGGGGGCACCCCGGCCACCTTGGCAAAGAGTCCGGTCAGCGAGGAGCCTCGGGGCCCGAACACCTGGGTGCCGTAGAGCGGCACGGCGTGGCGAAGGACCTCCGGCAGGACGCCGATCAGGTCGAGTTGCCGGACGGTTTGGGGGCTCATGAACTCGGAGCAGGTCTTTTCTCGGGGAAACACCGCCCGATCCACGGCCACCACTCGAAGCCCGGCCTGGGCCAAACGAATGGCCGCCGCGGCCCCACCGGGCCCGAGGCCCACGATCAGGACGTCGGCCACCGCGCCAGTCCCGCCCCGAAGGCCGCCACCGTCGTGGTGAAGTTCACGAGGTCGTTGTCGAGCCACGCCCACCCCGCCGTCCGGACCGCCCGGGTGCCGCAGCGATGAATCCGCCGCTCGGTCGGTTGGTTACACGCGCCGCACCAGAATCGACCCTGGAGGGCCGAGCCGAGGACCGAATCGAACAACATCCCAACCATTCCGATCGCGGCCGCAGTGACCCCGAGCCTCAGGCTCTGGCTGGCCACCCCGCCCACGGCCCCAATGAAACCAGCCCCCACGACCCCGCCCGTTGTTCCAAGCCACGTGATCCCACCACTCGTCCCCGGCTCCACCACCGTGAACCTGAGAATGTCCCGCGGCGGTCGGCGGCTCCGCCCCCCAAACGACGTAGCCCAGGTATCCGCCGCCGCCGCCGCCAGCACGATGGTCAGCAACCAAATCCCAATGCCAGGCACCCAAAATTCCCCCAGAGCCCCCACCGTCGCGACCCCGCCATTGGCCACGACCTGCCGCCACCCCCGCCCCCCAACATCCACCTGCTCCCCGCCGAGTGCCGAGTGCCGAGCGCCGAGTGCCGAGGCAAATGCCCCAAGCACGGCGCAGCCGGCCCAACCAGTGGGCCAGAGCACCAGCGTCCCGACCATCGTCGCGGCAAGAGCGCCCCACCGACTCAGCGTTCGGGCCCGCCAGGCCACGAGCGCAATGGCTGTGGACACCAGAACCGCCAGGCTGAAGGACATCGCGGGAATCTAACTCCCCTTGGTGTGGCGCATCTCCGACCTTAAGTTGCCCGTCCAGCATGACCTGCCCCAACATCCCGTGAGTATCCCGACCACCGTCCACGCGGTCGTCCCGCTGACGCTGCTCGAAGCGATCCGCAACCTGGACACGCCGCTGAACGATGGCCTTCCCGCCGAGTTCGCGCAGGAGACGTTCGCCAAACGGCTCGGCCTGACCTCGACAGTGGCCGCTCAGATCGAGCGGTACCGGGAGATGGCCGATCGCGGGGCCCAGGTTACCGACGACGAGGCCGTTCAGGTGTTCCGGCTGGTGGGCCGTCGGGCCGACGCCACCCTGGCGTTTTCCGATGCCGGCCGCCGCGCCGCCAGGTACGCCGCCCGGACCCGGGGCGGGACGCCGTCGATGGGGTGGCGGGTGTTTCCGCGGTCGGTTCGGCGCCGAGCGGGTGAACGAGCGGCCGCCCGGGCGCTCCTCAACGTGTTCCGCCTCGAGTTGACCCGCGCACCGACCGGGTTGGCGGTTCGGTTGGCGGATTCTCTGGCCACCCGCGCCGGGTTCGAGGGCGCCGGCTGCTATTTTTATAGCGCCATGGTGGCCGAGATCCTCCGGGTTACCAGCGGGTTTGAGGGATCGATGATCCACGAACGGTGCCGGTCCCGAGGGGACGACGCCTGCCGGTGGAAAACGGCGGAACCAGATCAACGTTGGCAGGAGGCGGGATGAAACACCTGGCCGGGTTGGACCGGATGGCGCTTCGCGACGGCTTGACCACCGCGGGCGCCGAGGGATGGTTGCTGTTTGATTTCCGGGGCACCAACCCGATCGCGCTCCGGATGCTCGGCGTCAAGCCCGGTACCCGGCGGTTGTTCGTCTACCTGCCGAAAGACGGACCACCGATTGCGGTGGCGCACAAGATCGAACTCCAGCAGTTTGCGGAGTTTCCCGGCCGGATCCTTCCGTACGCTCGATGGCAGGAACTGGAGGCGGCGCTCCGCGAGGTGATCGGCGGGAAGACCGTGGCCATGGAAATCTCGAATCGGGATACCGTGCCGTATCTCGACCGGGTGCCGTTCGGGGTGGTCGAAATGATTCAATCCCTCGGCGCGACCGTGGTATCGAGCGGACCGCTGGTGACCCAATTCACGGCTCGATGGTCGGCGTCGGAGACCCGGGACCATCTCGAGGCCGCCGAGGTGGTGGCCCGGGTGGCTAAGCAGGTGATGGCCGAGACGGTCTCCGAGGGTGGGAAATCCGTCACGGAGTCGGGGGTGCAGCGGCGGGTCATCGAGTTGCTCGAACACTCGGGGGTTCGGGTCGATCCCGGTCACCTCCCGATCATCGGCTTTGGGCCCAATGCCGCCAACCCGCACTACGCGCCCGAGGCGGGACACGACCGTACTCTCGGGAACGATGAAGTGGTCCTGATCGACCTGTTCGGCGGGAAGACCCTGGAGACGGTGTTTGCCGATCAGACCTGGATGGGGTTCAGCGGCCGCCAGCCTCCCGAGGAGGTTCTCCGGGTTTGGGACACCGTGCGGGATGCCCGGGATGCCGCGCTAGCCTGCGTGTGGCGGGCGGCGCGGGAGAAACGTCCCATTAGAGGGTTCGAAGTTGATCGGGCGGCCCGGGATGTCATCGAGGGCGCCGGCTATGGCGAGTTTTTCGTCCACCGGACCGGACATTCGATCGATCGCGACCTCCATGGATCCGGGCCCCATTGCGACGACTACGAAACCAGGGACGACCGGTTGATCGTGCCGGGGGTCGGGTTTTCAGTGGAGCCCGGCATCTATCTCCCGGGTCGGTTCGGGGTCCGGAGCGAGGTCAACGTGTTCTGGTCACCCGAGGGTCCGGTCGTCACGCCGAGTGAACTGCAGCGGAATCTGATCTTGCCATAGAGGGTGCGATGCTCGGAGTGTGGTTCAGCGTGGCCATGGCCGCGGCCCCTGCCGACACCGGTTTTCTGGTTCGGGCTGTCCGGTCGTACCGCGCCGACCCGGGCCGATCTCCCGGTCAAACCCATGTCACCGCCTTCCTTCAGATCCCGGCCGATTTGCCAAGTCCCGGCGCGGCCGGGGAAGCGTCGCTGGCCCTCACGGTCAGGATCCTTGATTCGACTGGCGCCGCGCTCTATCCCCAATCCTGGCAGCGCCGGACCTCGGTACCCTTTCCCCGGGGCGACGCCGACCGGCTTGATCTGATCCGGTTTACCCTCGGTGCCGGCCGGTATCGGCTCGAGGCCAGTGTGGTTGATTCGGTCTCGGGACGCCGGCTCGATTCGAGCGCCGAGATCGACGGCTACCCCGAGCCACCCAGTGCGTCCGACTTGATGATCAGTCCGTGGCTTCGTCCCGTGGCCTTGGTCGATACGATTCCCCAGCCCGGCGAGTTCCGCCGGGGTGGTTTGATCCTGGCCATCGCTCCGGAAGTCGTGGTGGGTGGCGCGACCGCTTCGGTGGCCTATCTGCTCGAGACCTACGCCGGTACCGCCACCGACGGCCGGCTGACCCTGGCCTTCCTCGACCGGGGCGGGGCGGAACGCAAGCGGGTGGGACCGACGGCCCTCAAGGTGGTGGCTGGGGTCGGACTCCTGACCGGGCAACTGGAGATCGGGAACTTGGAGGCGGGGTCCTACCGGCTTCGGGCCACCGTTGAATTGGATGGGGTGGCCACGATGCGGGAGGCCTCGTTCGCGGTGGACCCCGCGGTGGCCAATGCGCCGCCGGCCCTGCCGGATGAAACCTACTTTGGCGGGCTGGGCGCCGGCGCGCTCGATCAGGCGTTCGCGCCGCTCTCGGTCATTGCCCGACCGGATCAATTGGCGGCATTCTGGCAGGGCCGCGACCCGACTCCGCAGACCACCGGGAACGAGCGACGGGCCCAGCTCTACGCCGGGGTTGGGTACGCCAATGCGTTCTATGGCGCCGCCCGCCGCCGGCTGGCAGACCGACCGGGGCCGGATCTTTCTGCGGGAGGGGTTGCCGCCCCAGGTGCTCCGGCGGGAACAGCGCGGGACGGTGCCCTGGTATGAGGTCTGGCGGTATTTCGATCCGGTCAGCCGGTTCTACGTCTTCGTCGACCGGGGCCCGTTAGGCGGCGCCATGTTGGTGCGGTCGAATGATGGCCGGGAGCCAGCGGAGCGGCGGTGGCAGGAGATTCTGGCGCCGGCGGGGGTCAAAGAAGTAGTGGCGTTCCTGGGCCGGGCGGTGCTCAGTCCGACCTAGTGGCCGAGGTGTTCAGCCGGCCCGTCGGTAACCCGGGAGACGTCGAGTCGGGTCGGTGCGGGCTCCCGGTGTCCAAAGGGCAGGGTCCGGTCGACGCCCATCGCGACGAACAGCAGCGCCAAATACAGCAGCGAGTAGCGGTACATCTTCCAGGCGGTCGGGGTTACCCCGGGCTCCTTAAGTAACCGCCAGCAATACCACAAGAGCCGGCCGCCCAAGGCCAGCGCCACGAGCCCGTAGACCACCCCCTGGGTGCCCACGATCGTCGGCAGGATCGTGAGCGGCAGAAGTAGGACGGTGTAGGCGAGCATTTGCCGCTTGGTGTATTCGTTGCCTTTGACGACCGGCATCATCGGGACGCCGACCTTGGCGTAGTCGCCCTGTTTGACGAGTGCGAGGGCCCAGAAATGGGGCGGCGTCCAATAGAAGATGATGGCAAACAGAGTCAGGGCCGCGAAGTCGATCGTGTTGGTCATGGCGGCCCATCCGACGAGCGGCGGGAACGCACCGGCCGCGCCGCCGATCACGATATTGAGGTGGGTGGACCGCTTGAGCCACACGGTGTAGATGAACACGTAGAAGAGAAATCCGCCGAGGGCGAGCCACGCCGAAAGCGGATTGACCAGGTTCCAGAAGAGCGCAAAGGCAATGGTAGCGAGCGAGAGGCCGAAGGCGAGGCCAGCGCCGGCCGAGAGCCGGCCCGAAGGAATCGGGCGGCTCTGGGTCCGGGCCATCAGCCGATCGATGTCGCGGTCAAACCACATGTTGACCGTGTTGGCCCCACCCGCCATCAAATAGCCCGCGAGCGCCACCCAGCCAATCAGACTCCAACTCGGGATGCCCTGGTCGGTGATGAACATCGGGGCGATCGTCGTCAGCAACAGCAACGAAATGATTCGGGGCTTGGTCAGGGTTACGAGATCGGCGAGAAGAGACACAGTGGCAGTCGGCGCTTGAGGGATCGAGGGCTATCGGGGCCTCTGGGGGAAGAATATACTTGGGCTCGGCGGTAACTGCTCGGCACTCGGCTTGGGGATGGGAGTTCTATGACGGAGCGGCTTCCTCGGACCATCGGGCTGTTCTCGGCGGTGGCGATCATCGTGGGGACGACGATTGGGTCGGGTATTTTCCGGGTGCCGGCCCGGGTGGCCGGATTGGTGGGCGAGCCGGGTGTCGTCTTGCTGGCGTGGGTCATTGGCGGGGCGCTGGCGTTGTTCGGCGCGTTGACGGTGGCGGAGTTGGCGGCGGCGTCGCCGCGGTCCGGGGGGCTGTTCGCGTACATCGACGAGGCCTTTGGGCCGATGCCGGCGTTTCTGTTCGGCTGGTCGCAACTGTCGGTCATTCGGGCCTCGGCGCTCGGCAGTATTGCCACCATCTTTGCCGAATATCTCGGCTATTTCACCAAGTTCACGCCCCAGGAAGTCCGCTACGCGGCGGCCGCCACCATTCTCGTGGTGGCGCTGATCAATTATCTCGGCGTCAAGTACGCCTCCCGGGTCATGGGCGTGGCCACGATCGCGAAGTATGCGGGCATGGTCGGGCTGGTGGTGCTGGCGTTTTCCGTCGGCGATGGCAATTGGAGCAACTTCTCGCACTCCGGGAGTGCGACCACCACCACGTTCAGTCTTTCCATGGTGGCGTCGGCGCTGGTCTCGATCATGTGGGCGTACGATGGGTGGGCTGATTTGTCGTATATCGGCGGCGAGATCAAGAACCCCGGCCGGAATTTCCCGGTGGCCCTGATTGCCGGGACCATCCTGATCATCGCGATCTACCTGCTCCTCAATGCGGCCTACATCTATTTGGTGCCGATATCGGAAATGGCCGGCCAGCCACTGATCGCGGCCACCGCGGCCAGCCGGATTCCGATCCTGGGTGGGGCGGGGGCTGGAATCGTCTCGGCGATCGTGATGATTTCCTGCTTCGGCACCCTGAACGGCTCGATGCTGACCAATCCGCGGATCTTCTTTGCCATGGCCGACCGGGGGCTCTTTTTCAAGGGCGTGGCCCGGGTCAGCCCCAAGTTCCAGACCCCGTCGGTTGCGATTTGGCTGGCGGCGTTCCTCGGGTGCGCGTACGTCATGTTCAACGACTTCCAGCAGCTGGCCGATCGCTTCGTGCTCGGGATCTGGCCCTTCTACATCCTGGCCATCTTGGGCGTATTCGTGATGCGGAAGAAGTACCCGAACCTCGAACGGCCCTACCGGACCATCGGCTACCCGGTCGTCCCGATCGTGTTTCTGCTGGCGGCCACCGGGATGGTCATCAACGCCCTGGTGACGGACCCGATCAACACGGGTGTTACCTTCGTGATCCTGGGCGCGGGAATTCCGCTCTACTATTTGACGCTCGGGCGGAAGCGGGCCTGAACGCGGTTGCGGGATCGATACCACTCGCAACTTGACCGTTTGGCCCCCGTCCGTATGTTTGTCCCGTCGGTTACTGGCCACGTTGTCCCCCCCCCGGAGTTGCCATGCGGGTTTTCCTGCGGAATACTTTCTATCTTGCTGTGGTAATTGGCCTTAGCCTCGTGATCGTCGGCCAGGTTGCGGCCCAGGGTGTCACCAGCTCGGCGGTAACCGGGGTGGTGACCAAGGAAGGGGGCGTTCCTCTCGAGGGCGCGCTGGTGTCGATCACCAACCTGTCGACCGGCACCCGGCTCGCCACTACCACCGCCAAGAGTGGCCGTTTCAACTTCGAAAACGTGCCGCCGGGCGGCCCGTTCACGATTGCGATCCGCGCCATTGGGTTCGAGCCGGCGACCAAGACGGGGGTGATGCTGACTCTCGGGCAACGGTACCCAATCAACCTCGAACTCGCCGCCCGGGTCATTACGCTCCAAGAACTGACGGTGGTGGCCGCGACCAACCCGCTCATCAACGCGGGCCGGACCGGCCCGGCGCAGATCGTGACCGACACCGCGATTCAGCGCTATCCGTTGCTGGGCCGGAACTTCACGGACCTGATCCGGACCAGCCCGCAGGTGACCATTGGGACCTCGGTCGGCGGCCAGAACAGCCGCTTCAATGCAATCTTGATCGACGGCGGGGTGAACAATGACGTCTTCGGGCTCTCCTCCGGCGGTACCCCGGGTGGCAGCGCCGGTGCCAAGCCGATTTCGCTCGAAGCCATCCAGGAATTTCAGATCCTGGTGGCGCCGTTCGACGTCCGGCAGGGCAGCTTCTCGGGTGGCTTGATCAACGCCATCACCAAGTCCGGCACCAACGGTTTCCATGGCTCGGTCTTCGGATACATGCAGCGTCCCGAGCTGGTCGGCGCCGACACCGGCGGGGTCAAGTTTTCCAGGTTTGACATCAAGCAATACGGCGGCACCATCGGCGGCCCGATCATCAAGAACAAACTCCATTTCTTCGGGAGCGCCGACATTCAGGCCTCGACGACGCCATTTGTCGGCCTTTCCGCGACCGAGCCGGCGACCGGCATCACGGTCGCCACGGCGGAGCGGATCGCCAACATCATCCGGACGAAGTATGGGTTCGATCCGGGTGGCGCCGATGCCCCGGAGAACCTGACGCGCCCGGACAAGAACTTCTTCGGCAAGCTGAATTACCAGATGGGACAGACGTCGCAGCTCGAGTTCTCGTACAACTACGTCCGCGCGAGTTTGGATAATTTCAACCGGAGCAGCCGAAGCGATCCGACCCGCGACGGCTGGCAGTTGTCGAATAGCGGATACAAGATCGGCAATACCACCAATGCCGCCCGGGCGAAATACACCACGCTCCTCGGTGCGGCCAGTCTTGAAGTTCTGCTCGGGTACCAGACCGTCCGGGACGCCCGAGAGATTGCCAACCGGACGCCCCTCATCCTGGTCCAGGGCGATGTCATCAACAACTACCTCGCCGCCGGCGGCGAGCGCTTCTCACACGGCAACGAACTCGACCAGAACGTCGGCGAGTTGAGCGCGAATCTGACCTTCAATGTCGGCGCCAAGCACCAGATAACGGTCGGCACCCACAACGAGATGTTCGGCTTCCGGAACCTCTTTGCCAACAACCGGTACGGCACCTGGACGTTCGGCAACGCGGACTCGCTCGACGCGGGCCTGGCGCGACGCTATGAGATTCAGCTCGAGAGCCGGCCCGGCGGCTTCACGGCCGATTTCGGGGTGAAGCAATTGGGCGGCTACGTCCAAGATACCTGGCGGCCGACCAACGACATCACCGTGACCGGGGGCTTCCGGTTTGATGTTCCGGTGACCGACAAACCATTCCAGAATCCGTTGCGGGCCCTCACCGACACTTTGGGCGTCAACACCGGGACCTTCCCGAGCGGCAACGTCTTGCTGTCGCCCCGGCTTGGGTTCAACTGGAACGTGGGCGGAACCACCAATACCGTGATCCGCGGCGGATTGGGCTTGTTCTCCGGCCGGCCGCCCTACGTCTGGATGGCCAACGCCTTTACCAACACCGGCCTCGAGCAGGTAACCCTGACCTGCGATTTGACGCCGGGGTCCGGGAATGGACGGACGCCTCCGACGTTCACCGTCGATCCCGACGCCCAGCCAACGACCTGCGTTGGACAGGGCGCGCCGGTCCCACCGACGGCCGCGGTCAACTACTTCGAGAACAACTTCAAGTTCCAACAGGCGTTCAAGATTGCCTTCGGCATCGACCAGCGGCTCGGGTCGGGCTGGGTGGCAACCTTCGACTTCCTCCAGTCCCGCGCCCGCAATCAGATGTACCAGACCGACGACAACGTCCGTCTGGGGGAGGTGAATGGCGAGGGCCGGCAGATGTACGCGGTCCCGAACACCGCCGGCACCAACATCACCCGGTTGACCCGGGTCAACGGGGTGCGCCAGGTGGTTCGGCACACCAACCGGAATGCCGACAAGTCGACCCTGGCGACGATTCAGATCCAGAAGTCGTTTGCCGACGACTTCGCGTTCAGCGCCGCCTACACCCGGTCGCGGACGGTTGACTTGATGACGCTCGGCTCGAGCGTCGCGACCTCGAACCTCCGGAACACCCCGCTCGACGGAACGCTCGCCGACCGGAACCTCAGGACCTCGGCGCTCGATGTGCCCCACAAGATCACCTTCAGCGGCACCGCCAACCTTCCCGGCGACATCCAGATCTCGGCGATCTACACCGCTCGGGCCGGCACCCCCTACGCCTTCACGGCGGCCAACGACGCCAACGGCGACGGGAACATCAACAACGACTTGTTCTACGTGCCCCGCGATCAGAACGACATCAGCTTGGTCAATGCGGCGGATTGGGACCGGCTCAACAACTTTATTGCCGGCGAAAAATGCCTTCGGGAACAGCGGGGCAAAATCATGGAACGGGCCTCCTGCCGGAACCCGTGGAGCAAGTTCCTCGACGTCAGGTTCAGCAAGCCGATCCGGACCGCGAGCGGCCAGTCGATGCTGATCAGCGCCGATGTGTTCAACTTCCTCAACCTGATCGACCGCGACTGGGGTATCAATCGCGAAACCAGCTTCTTCGAGCAGGTCAGCCTGGTGACGATGTCCGGCTACGACACCCGCGGCACTGCGGCCCAGACCGACGACCGGGGCCGCTACACGGTGCCGAGCGTGCTGCCGTTCCAGCGCCGGGTGCTGGTCAACAGCTCGCGGTGGCGAATTCAGCTCGGGGCGAAGTATCTGTTTTAGCCTGAAGGCGGGTCGAGTGAAACGGGGGCCGGGATCCGGCCCCCGTTTCTATTCTCCATTTCACGAAGCGTTCCGGACCGATACCCTCAAGTCCTGACCCGGGCGAGCAGCCCCAGGCCCAGGAGAAAAAAAATCCCGTTCGGAATCCAGGCCGAGAGCGTCGGGTCGATCACGCCGGTGGCTCCCACCGCCTTCGACAAGTTGATCAGAAGCAGGTAGAGCACCGTCGTGCCGAGGCTGATCGCGATTCCCATCGCGGCCCCGGCTCTCGGGTTGCTCATGGCGAGCGGGGCGCCGAACAGGACGATGACCACGCAGGCGACCGGCAAGGCCACTTTGACCGCCAGGTCGACTTGGAGCTTCTTGACGTCGTTGCCGGACCGCCCCAGCGTTTCGATGAACGACTCCAGCTCCCGGTAGGTCATCTCGTCGGGCCGTTTCGGCTCGGTCAGCAACGACCGAGGTTCCTCGTTGAAGCTCGGCAGTTCGAGCGAGGTGAACTTCATCGTGGATGGCGGGAGGCTATCGCTCAGGATATGCGAGGCCCCGCTCTCGAGCCGCCAGCGCTTGGTGCTGTCGTTCCACCGCGCGCTATCGGCCAGGATCGAGAGGTTGGGGTAGCCCTCGACCCGGCCCGCGTGCTCGAGGACCACGGTTCGCATGGTCTTGGCTCGGGTGTCGAGGTAGCGAATCGAGTAACTCCACCCGTTGTCGGCCAAGAAGGTGAAATCGTACCGGGTGGTCTGATTCCGGTTGTTTCGCTCCTTCTCGATCTCGAGTTGCCGGGCGGTCGTTATCGGCGCGATCTCCGTCACCCAGAAACAAAGCCCGCCGGCAAAGATCGAGGCGATCAGAATCGGGAGGATCAGCCGGTAGAAACTGATCCCGCCGGCTTTGGCCGCCGTAATCTCAGAGTTCTTGGCCAGCGGACCGATCGTGAACACGGTGGCGAACAAGGCCGCCGCCGGAATCATGTTGGCGGTGTTGCCGGGAATGGCGTAGAGGCCGATCTGGAGGATTTCAGCGGCGCCGAGGTTCCGGTCGAGGAGGCGGCTCAACCGATCGACGAGATAGATCATCACCGCGACGACCGGGAACCCCAACCCGGCCAGCAGAAAAATCCGGATCCAGCTCCACAGGATGTACCGGGACAGGGTCCGAATCAGCGGCACGGCTACCCCTCCCTTTTCCGGAACCGGAACGGCCGGAGCATGGTCTCGACCAGATCCGCGATGTCGCCGCCGCGGGTCGAACCGAATTCGCGATTGACCCGGATCAGACCGATCGTCCCCGCCAGCAACACCAGGACGTTGGGAAGCCACATGGCGACGGCGGGCGAGGCGTAGCCCCGGTCGGCCAGCGACTCGCCGCCCACCAGGCACACGTAAAAGATCGCAAAGACCAGGAGACCGCCGCCGATCACGAGGCCCATGCCCCCCCGAGGGAACCGCAGGGCCATCGCGACCCCGATCAGCACGAAACTGAAGCAAGCGACGCTGATGCTGTACTTCTTGTGGATCTCAACCAGAAATCGGTCCGCCTGGGTCCGCGAGGTCCGCTCGTCATCCCGGGTCACGGTGACTTCAGCGATGCTGGTAAGCACCGGCATGGCCTGGTTGGCCTGGTTGGTGGGGTTGACGGTCTGGCGGCCCGTCGTATCGGTGATCAGCGGAGTCTGGATCGGATTCTGGACCGGATTCTGGGCGGCGGCGGCTTCGGGAAGCAGCAGTTTCCCGAACGCCCGCTCGAAGGTCCGCCAGGCGCCGCAGTGGCTGACTTTCCCGGTGTCGGCAATGGTCGGCACCACGCCGCTGTGTGAAATCCGCATCAACGCCCGAAGGTCGGTGCGGGCCAGGTCCTGGCGGGTCCCGGCGGCCCGGGTGGCCCGCCGGCGCGACGACGTCACCTGGTCCATCATTTCACAGGTCGTCATTTCCCGGTCGCCCCGGGAGAAATTGGTCGTATCGCGTTCGAAGAGATTCTGGACCGCCTTGACCCGGATCGTGTTGTGACCGAACCGGGTGACCTGGAGCTGCGAGATCTCGGAGGTCTTGTAGTCGTGGACCTTGCCGTTGAAGAGCTGGAGGATCAGGTCGACACCCGTCTCATCGAAGGTCATCAAACCGCTGTCGGCGTAAATGACCCGGCGGCCGTCATAGGCCGAGTGATCGAAGATCTGGACATCCGACATCTTGCCCGAGCCGGGGAACACCCGGGACGCCAGGATGTAATACTGGCCCAGGGCATTGATGGCCTGCTCCCGCATCTGGAACGCGGGCCGCTTTTCGCCGATGTCGCGCTGGAGGTTGCCGAGCCGGGCGTTGGTCCGGGGCAGGACCTGGTCGACGAACAAAAAGCTGATGGCGGCCAGGGCCAGGCCGGCCACCAAGGCCGGCCGGAGCATCTGCCCGACGCTGACCCCGTTGGCCCGCATCGCGGTGATTTCGCTGTCGGCGCCAAGCTGGCTGTACCCGTAGAGAATCGCGACCAACACCGCCATCGGGAGGGTCAGCGCGATGATGAACGGAATGCTGAGGAGGAGGACTTCGATGATGATGCCGACCGGGAGATCCTTGCCCACCAATTCGCCGAACCGCTTGGCGAGTTGATTGACCAGCAACAAACCGGTGCAGGCCCCCAGGGAGAAGAAGAACGGGCCCGCGACGGACCGGAGGATGTACCTTCGCAGCAGACGCATTCTGGGGCGGAAGTCTAATCGCCCTCCGGCTGGAACGCCCGTCCTATCGCGGCCGAGTTGGTTGCCTTATGCTCTGGCGCTGGTCACTCACTTTTCCGGACCCCTACCATGACGCTTCGGCTCAACCTGCTGCTCTTCAGTCTGGCCGGATGCCAGACGCCACCGCCGGCCAAAGAGATCGACGGTCAGGCGGCGCTCCGGTACGTCGAAACCCAGGTCGGGTTCGGCCCCCGGATCCCGGGAACCGCGGGTCACCGGGCGATGTCTGCCTGGCTCGACAGTCTGCTCCGGGCCCGGGCCGATTCCGTGGTGGTCCAGGCGTGGACCCATGTGAGCCGGACCGGCGACTCCCTTCCGATGCGGAACCTGGTGGCGCGGTTCAACCCTGCGGCCACCCGCCGGCTCCTCTTCCTGGCCCACTGGGACACCCGGCCCGTGGCCGATGCCGACACCGGGGTCCGGGCCAAACAACCGATCCCCGGCGCGAACGACGGGGGGTCGGGCGTGGCGGTTCTCCTGGCCATGGCCGATGCCTTGAAGAAGGTACCGCCGACGATCGGCGTCGATCTCCTGTTCGTCGATGGCGAGGACTACGGGATCTTTAGCGAGGAGGTCGACGTGTTGATCGGGTCGCAGTACTACGCCCGGCACCAACTGCCGGGGCCCACGCCTGAATACGCGGTGCTGCTCGACATGGTAGGGGGCAAGGGCGCGGTGTTCCGCAAGGAAGGCTATTCCGTGACCGCGGCCCCGAACGTCGTCGATCAGATCTGGGCCACGGCCACCCGGGTGGGCGCCAGTAACTACTTCCTGAACGAAACCGGGACCTCGATCACCGACGACCACATTCCCCTCCAGCAGGCAGGCCTCAAGGCGGTCAATATCATCGCCGAGTTCGGCGCCGGGACGACCTACCCGTATTGGCATACCGCCGGCGACACGGTCGACAAGCTCGCGGCCGAAACTCTGAAAACCGTGGGTGACGTGATGATGGTGCTGATCCGGGAGGCGAAAGCGGTCAACTAAACCGCAGCGGAAAGGCCCGGTCTCCGAGATTTTCGGTTATGTCCGGCTCCTGATCTGAACGTAGATTGGGCCCATGACATCTCAAGAACGGACCGCCGTCATCTCGTTGCTGGTCGCTGCGTTGGTCGGGCATGGGATCCGTCTCTATGCCCTCGATGGGTCTGAAGCTGCCGGCGGGTTCACGCTCCGGTCGAGTGTCGCGGCCCCGTCCCTCGCCGAGCAGCGGGCCTGGGCCGCCAAGGCCGCTCGGCCCCTCGGTCGAGCCGAACGAATCGACCTCAACCGGGCCGGCGCCGAGGACCTGGCTCGGCTTCCCAAAGTCGGGATCCCCCTCGCTAAGGCGATCATCAAGCAGCGGGCGGTTCGCGGCGGGTTCGCCTCCATGGCCGAGGTCGATGCCGTGCCCGGGATCGGCCCAGGACTGCTGGTCGGTATCGCCCCCCATGTGACCCTGGGTGACACCGATCGGGTCCGGACGGCTCGGGCCGCCGAGCCGGCTCCGGTCCAGGCTCCGTTGGTGGTCGTTGGGTCGCCCAAAAAAGGCCGGAATCGGGGCGCGGCCGCGCTCCCGATCGGCCCAATTCGCCTCAACTCGGCCACTCAAGCGGAACTCGAAACTCTGCCAGGAATCGGCCCGGGACGGGCCAAGCGAATCCTGGCATATCGCAAAACCTACGGGCCATTCGCGTCGGCTATGGACCTCGGAAAAGTGCCTGGAATACCCCCAGCCTTGGTAACTCAACTGGTGCCACAAGTTGTAGTGCCGTGAGCGGATACGGGGTTTGGCACTGGTTTCGATCTAGGGAGTGCCCGGACCCCGATCAGGATGGCGCAATTCTTTGCCATTGGGGGGATCCCGGTACTACCCCAAGGAGGGGTCCGTAGACCCATGGCCAGCGTTGTAGCAGCCCCAGAAATTGGCGATCGCCTCGGTGAGATGCTCCTAACGGAGAACCTCCTCACCCGCGAGCAGCTTAGCCAGGCCCTGGCGGAGCAAAAAACCTCCGGTCATCGCTTGGGTTACATCCTGATCAAGATGGGGGCGTTGGCCGAGATCGAGGTGACTAAGGTCCTGGCCCGCCAGCACCGGATGCCGGCGGTTGACCTCTCCCAGTTTGAGGTCGATCCGAAGATCCTCAAGTTGATTCCGTCCGACGTGGCGAAGAAACACTGCGTCCTTCCGCTCAAACGGGAAGGCCGTACCTTGACCGTCGCCATAGCCGACCCGACCGATCACGGCCTGCTCCAGGACCTCAAGTTCATTACCCGGTTCGACCTCTTCCCGGTCCTCGCCGGCGAATACACCCTTCGGAACCTGATCGACAAGTACTACGAATCGGTCGAAGACACCCAGCAGGCCCAGCTCCAAGAAATCCTCAAGGACATGGAGAAGCTGGGCCTCACCGATGATCGCGAGTTGGCGCAGGACGAGGAAGACGAGAATGTCAGCCAGGCGCAGATCAACGATGCGCCGGTGGTCAAGTTCATCAACGGGATCCTGACCGACGCCTTCAATCGTGGGGCGTCGGACATCCACGTCGAGTGTTTTGAACACGAGCTCCGGGTCCGCTACCGGATCGACGGGGTGCTCCATGAGGTCATGAAGCCGCCAATCCGGCTTCGGGCGGCGTTGATCTCCCGGATCAAGATTCTTTCGCAACTGAACATTGCCGAGCGCCGGGTCCCCCAAGACGGCCGGTTGAAGCTCAAGATGGGCCCCAAGGTCATCGACTTCCGGGTCTCGACCTTGCCCTGCCTTTTCGGTGAGAAGATCGTGCTCCGAATCTTGGACAAGGGCAATCTCACCCTCGACCTCTCCAAGTTCGGCTTCGAGCCGAAAGCCGAGGGCGAGTTGATGAAGGCGATCTTGAATCCGTACGGCATGGTGCTGGTCACCGGTCCGACGGGTTCCGGTAAGACGACCACGTTGTACTCCGCCTTGTCCCGTATCAATACGATCGAAACCAACATTATGACCGCCGAAGATCCGGTCGAATACAACCTGATGGGGATCAATCAGGTTCAAGTTCGGCCCGATATCGGCTTGACGTTTGCCGCGGCGCTGAAGGCGTTCTTGCGCCAGGACCCCAACGTCATCATGATCGGCGAAATTCGCGATTTGGAAACCGGCGGCATCAGCATCAAGGCCGCCTTGACGGGCCACTTGGTGCTATCGACCCTTCACACCAACGACGCGCCGAGCACGATTACCCGGATGATCGACATGGGGATCGAGCCGTTCAACGTGTCGGCGGCGGTCAACTTGGTGGTAGCGCAACGGCTGGTACGGCGGATCTGCTCGGGCTGCAAGGCGCCCACCAAGTACCGGGACGAGGAGTTGCGGTCCATCAACGAAGACCTCGACATTGCCCGGGCGTTGCCGTACATGAAGGGTATCGGGTGCGACACCTGCGGCGGCACCGGATATAAGGGCCGGGCGGGTATCTACGAAGTCATGTCGATGACCAACGAGCTTCGGCGGATGATCCTCCGCGGCGCCTCGGTGGCGGAGTTGCGGGACCAGGCGGTGCTAGACGGCATGCTGACGTTGCGTATGGATGGGATCAAGAAGATCGAACGAGGCGTGACCACTCTCGAAGAAGTGGTCAAGGAGACTGCGTCATGAGCGAAGGCGCGCGTCGATTGGCAGACGCGGCGTTCGCGGGCGACGGCCGGAACCGGCTCAATCTCCGGTCACTGCTCCAGGAGATGATCGATCGGGAGGCCTCGGATCTTCACGTCACCGCAGGTGAGCGCCCCAAACTCCGCGTCGACGGCGACATCCTCGACTCGACCGTCGATCACATCATGACGCCGAAGGACACGCTCCAGCTGGCCTACTCGGTGTTGACTGAATCCCAGAAGAAGCGGTTCGAGCTCGAGAACGAACTCGACTTTTCCTTCAGCATCCAGAACCTGGTCCGGTTCCGCGGGAACGTGTTCAAGCAGCGGGGTTGCGTGGCCATGGTGCTCCGGATGATTCCGTTCTCGGTCCGGACCTTCGACGAACTGGGGCTCCCGCCGGTCATGGCCGAGCTGGCCGATCGGCCGCGCGGATTGATCCTGGTGACGGGCCCGACCGGGTCTGGTAAATCGACGACGCTGGCGGCGGTGATCGACAAGATCAACAAAGAACGGAAGAGCCACATCCTCACCGTGGAAGATCCGATCGAGTTCATCCACCGCCACCAGGGCTGCATCGTCAACCAGCGTGAGATCGGCACCGACACCAAGTCGTTTGCCACCGCGCTCAAGTACGCCCTCCGCGAAGACCCGGACGTCATCCTCGTCGGCGAAATGCGGGATCTCGAAACGATCGCGGCGGCCCTCACCATCGCCGAAACCGGTCACTTGGTCTTGGCCACGCTGCATACCAACTCGGCGGCGGAGTCGATCAACCGGATGATCGATGTCTTCCCCGGCAACCAGCAGTCGCAGATCCGGGCCCAGCTCGCCTTCGTGCTCGAAGGCGTCATTACCCAGACGCTGCTCCAGCGGAACCGCGGCAAGGGCCGGGTCATGGCTTGCGAAATCATGGTGGCGACTCCGGCCATTCGGGCCTTGATCCGGGACGACAAGAGTCATCAGATCTACTCGGCATTGCAGTCCGGCAAGAAGCACGGCATGCAGACCATGACCGATGCGCTCTATCAACTCTATATGAACCGCGAGGTGCCCAAGGACGAGTGCCTTCGGGTGGCTAGCAACCCGAACGAGTTCTTGCGGATGATTGGCGAGAAACCGATGGAAGAGCAAGCGATCGTGGCCATCCCGGGGCAGGGAAAAAGCGAGCGGGCGTAAGCCCGCCGATAAACCAGGTGAGGTCGCCGATGGCAGTCTTTGAATACACGGCCAAGAACACCACCAGTGGCCAAATCATGAAGGGGACCCTTGACGTCGCCGGGAAAGACAACGTCATGGCGTACCTCAAGAAGAACCGGATGCTGCTCGTGACGGTCCGCGAGCAGCCGAAGCAGATCACGTTCAAGATGCCGGGATCCGGCGGGGTCGGTACCCGCGATCTCGTCATTTTCACGCGGCAGTTCGCGACGATGATCAACGCCGGCCTTCCCCTGGTCCAGTCGCTGACCATTTTGGCAGCGCAGACCGAAAACAAGGCACTGAAGGACATCGTCAAGCAGGTGGTGTACGACGTCGGGGCCGGCAATACCCTGGCCGACGCGTTCCGAAAACACCCGAAGGCCTTCCCCGATCTGTATGTCAACATGGTGGCGGCCGGCGAAGCCGGCGGTATTCTCGACACCATCTTGCTCCGGTTGGCCACCTTTCTCGAAAAGAGCGATGCCCTGATCCGGAAGGTGAAAGGCGCGATGGTCTATCCGGCCGTCATCATCTCGGTGGCCGTCATTGCCATCGCGGTACTCCTCATCTTCGTGATTCCGACGTTCGAGAGCATGTTCGCCTCGGTGAACATGGAACTCCCGCTGCCGACCAAGGTCGTCATCGGCGCATCCAAGATCCTGACCGGGTGGTGGTGGGCCATTTTGGGCGGCGCCGGGGCCATCGGCTTCTTCGGACGCCAGTATTACATGACGCCTGATGGCCGAAAAATGATCGACGGCGCCATGCTGAAGGCGCCGGTGCTGGGTGATTTGCTCCGGAAATCGGCCGTGTCGCGGTTTACCAGGACCCTCGGTACCCTGATCTCGTCAGGCGTCTCGATTCTCGATGGGCTCGAAATCACGGCCAAGACCGCCGGCAACCGGGTTATCCACGATGCTGTCATGCAGTCCCGGGCGTCGATCGCCGGCGGTGAAACGATTGCCGGACCGCTCGAGGCCTCGAAGGTATTTCCGCCGATGGTCATCTCGATGATCGCCGTCGGTGAACAGACTGGTGGTCTCGATGAAATGCTCTCCAAGATCGCCGACTTCTACGACGCCGAAGTCGACGTCGCCGTCAGCGCATTGCTCAGCTTGATGGAACCCATCATGATCGTCGTGCTCGGCGTGGTCGTCGGTGGCATGGTGGTCGCGATGTACCTCCCGATCTTCGACATGGTGAACGCGGTCCAGTAATCGACCGAAAACCCACAGATTCGCCATGGAGGACGCGGGGGCCGGTGAAGAACCGGCCCCCGCTGTTTTGCGCCCAGGGGCGGGCCCGGGAGGGGCGCCGCGATGCCCCTAAAAACACGGCGCGGGCGTTTGGAAAAGCTTAGGACGGATCAGGCCTCCACCAGACATGGAAACGATCGGCAGCGGGCACACCCCGCGCCTCGCTTCTTGTTTGCTTGCGCCGCACGTTGCTCATGTGATCTCCGTCACAACTCGCCTACGTTTTGCATAACGCTCGAACACCAGGCGCGGCCAGTAAGGAGCGCGAGCCGGTTTGTCAACCGCCGGCCCGGCTGCCGTGTCTATGTTTCGTCGTTCGAGTCGTCTGATCTTCCCACAACACTCATCGGCGGGGGCATCAATGGGGCGGTTGAAGGCGACGGTCGTGCGGGGACTCTTGGTCATCGGCTTGGCCGTGGCCGGTATCCGGTCAGCGGCGGCGCGGGTCAAGGGAGTCGAGTTGAACGGCTTCTTCGGAATCTACGGCCCCACCAATAAGGAAGGCCTCCAGGGGACCCGGGAAGCGCTCCGCCGCGGTTCGGCGGCGTTCGGGGGCCGCCTGACCTACTGGACCGGCAAAGCCTTGGGCCTCGAACTCACCGGCGCCTTCTCGCCGGCCCGGATCCGGGTGTCGTCGACCGCGGGCCAATTTGCCCGGAGCACCGCCGTGGCGATGGGCTCCGGCAAGCTGATGTTCAATCTCACCCCCGGCAGCAAGCTGTGCGGCCTCGCCCCCGGCGGCGGGGTGGCCGGCATTCACACCGGAAAAACCGTAGCCGATCCCAATGTCTCCGCCACGGACGTCGCCGGCGTCGCCGGAGTCTCGCTTCGCATCAACCTCGGCGAGAACGTCGCCCTCCGCGGCGACTTCGAAGACTATATCTACAATGGCAGCTTCGGCCGCGGCGCCAAGTCTACCCAGGACCTCGTCGTCACCGCCGGCCTCGCCCTCAAGTTCTAGTCCCCCCGCCGAGTGCCGAGTGCCGATCCTACCATAGGGGGGTATAGTATATTCCCTCATGCCCGAAACCATCACCCTCCCCGTCACCGGGATGACCTGCGCCGCCTGCCAGGCCCGGGTCCAGCGCACCCTGGAACGAACGCCGGGGGTCGATGAGGCTGCCGTCAACCTCATGCTTCACTCCGCCACGGTTCACTACGACCCGACGGCCACCACACCGGAGCGGCTGGTCGAGCTGATTCGGGACGCCGGGTACGGCGCCGAGCTGCCGGCAGCAGGCCAGACCGCCGAGGAGGCCCACCACTCGCTCGAGCAGGATCAAGACGCCGAGTACCGGGGGTACCGCGCGAAAGCCCTGGTCAGTGTCGGGCTCGGCCTGGTCGCCATGGTGGTGTCGATGCCCCTGATGCAAGGTCCCCATGCCGGGATGGACCCGGTGATGCGGTGGGCGGCCGGGGTGCTGAATCCGCCACTCGAAGCCGCCTGGCCGTGGCTCTACCGGGCCAACCCCGATCTGCTCCGGTGGACCCTCCTCTGCCTAACCGCCGTGGTCATGGCGTGGGGCGGCCGCCACTTCTACGCCGGGGCCTGGTCGGCCCTCCGCCACCGGACCGCCACCATGAACACCCTGGTGGCCCTCGGTACCGGCTCGGCTTTCGCCTTCAGTGTTGTGGCCACGGTGGCCCCCGAGGTCTTTGAACGAAACCAGCTGCCGGCCGACGTCTACTACGAGGCCGTGATTCTCATCATCGGGCTGCTGCTGCTCGGCCATACCCTGGAGGCTCGGGCCAAACGCCAGACCAGCGGGGCGCTCCGGGGACTGATCGACTTGAGCCCGAAACGGGCCCGGGTTCGGCGGAACGGCCAGGAGGTGGATCTGCCGCTCGAGGACGTCCGGGTTGGCGATCTGGTGCTGATTCGCCCGGGGGAACGGGTTCCAGTTGACGGCCTTATCGCCTCCGGGACCACCGACCTCGACGAGTCGATGATGACCGGGGAGCCCCTGCCGGTCCCGAAGGTGGCCGGCGACCGGGTCATCGGCGGAACGATCAATCGCACGGGGGCGGTGGAGTTTACCGTCACGGCCGTCGGGGCCGGTACGGTCCTGTCCCGGATCGTCACGATGATGCGCGATGCCCAGGCCACTCGGGCCCCGATTCAACGGATGGCCGACCGGATCAGCGCCGTCTTCGTCCCAGTCGTCGTCGCCATCGCCGCGATCACGTTCGTCGTCTGGTACGCCACCGCCGATACCGCACCGGTGGTCCGGGGCCTGACGGCGGCCATCTCGGTGCTGATTATCGCCTGTCCCTGTGCCATGGGGCTCGCGGTCCCCACCGCGGTGATGGTGGCCACCGGCAAGGGAGCCGAGCTCGGGATTCTGATCAAAGGCGGTGAAGCGCTCGAGCGGGCTGGCGGGCTCGATCTCTTACTGCTGGACAAGACCGGCACGATCACGTTAGGCCGGCCCGAGGTCGTGTCGGCCACCACCACGGAGACCCTGGCGGCGGCGGCCTCCTTGGAACGACTGTCGGAACATCCCTTGGCCGAGGCGATTGTCCGGGCGGCCCGGGACCAGGGACTCGAGTCCCGGCCGGTGGAGGGGTTTCGGGCCCTGCCCGGCCTCGGAGCTGTTGGGGTCGTCGACGGTGCCATGGTGGTGGTCGGGAATGGCCGGTTGATGGATGAGTACGGGATCCAGGTCGACCCGACAACGGTCCCGGCGACCGGCACCACTGTCTTCGTCGGGAGCAACGGATCGTTGCTCGGTCACCTGACCTTGGCCGACGCGCCCCGGCCGAGTTCCCGGGCGGCGGTGGCCCGGCTTAAGGCGATGGGGCTTGGCGTTGCCATGGTCACCGGCGACCGTCGGGCCGCGGCGGAGGCGATCGGGCGGGCGGTTGGGATCACGGACTTGGTGGCGGATGCGATGCCGGCGGACAAGATCGCTGAGGTTGGCCGGCGGATCGACCGGGGATTCTCGGTTGGCATGGTGGGCGACGGTGTCAACGATGCCCCGGCCCTGGTCAAAGCCAACGTGGGTTTCGTGATGGGATCAGGCACCGACGTGGCCATCGAGGCCGGCGATATCACCCTGATGCGGCCGGATCTTCAGGCCGTAGCCGATGCGGTCGAACTGTCCCGGCGGGCTCTTCGCTTGATGCGCCAAAACCTGTTCTGGGCGTTTGTCTACAACGTGATCGGGATCCCGGTGGCCGCCGGCGTGCTCTATCCCGTGTTTGGGGTGCAACTCAGCCCGATTCTGGCCAGTGCGGCCATGGCGATGAGTTCGGTGAGTGTGGTGTCGAATTCCCTTCGCCTTCGCGGGTTCCGGCCGGCTCGCGCGGGCCAGGTCTCTTGATATGGAGTTGGCAACATGACCAGAGGTGAGGGGCGGAAGGCGGTCGCGGTCGATCCGGATCTCAAGCAGCGGAATCTGCTGCGGCTCAAGAAAATCGAGGGCCAGGTTCGTGGCCTGGCCCGGATGGTGGAAGAAGATCGCTATTGCGCCGACATCATGACTCAGATTGCGTCAACCCACGAGGCGCTCCGGTCGGTTGGCCGTCAATTGATGCGACATCACCTGCGGCACTGCGCGGCCCATGCGGTGCGGGCCGGTGATGCCAAGGCCGAGGCGATGTACGATGAATTGCTCGACCTGATGTACATCCACTCCCGTTAGGGCTTCTCGGCATTCAGTTGGACGCCGGTTTCGGCGGCCAGGAGCTTGAGCAGAGTTCGGCCGCGTTTGTCGCGGGCATTGATCGAGACTCCGTTGTCGTCGGCGCGGAGGCGGAAGAGTTCTTCGCCGTTCTCACCGTTGATTTCGATCACGGCCCGGCCATCGCTGGCGTCGACCTTGACGGTGCCCCGATGCCGGGCGCCGTGGCCGCTCGAGACGTCGAACTCAGGTCTTGCCGCGGAAACGGTACCCGAGGCCGGCATGGAGGTGGAGGGCAGCGTTTGGAACCGAGGCATGGCCGTCAATGACCGGGACCCGGACGTAGGAGGCTGACGCGCGGGCGTCGAGGCTCAGCATCAGCCCGCCGGTGATTGGGAACTCCCGGGTCACCATGCCGAGCACGGAACCGCCGCTCAAGAAATATCCGTTCAGGCCCCGGTCGTGGTCGAGTTTCTTGTTGCGGACCGTGTTGATCGGGTAGGTGATGACCGGGCCGGCCCCGAGGCTGTAGGTCAGGTGTTTGGACCGAAACGCCCGGCTGACGGTGGCGATGTTGAACCCGTTGGTAATCCGGAACTGCTGGACCTCGGCCGGCGGATTGGTGAGATAGATCTTGTGATGGATATGATCGAGCCGCCAGCCGCGGTTGTCTTTCCAGACTCCGATCCGCCAGGCGTAGTACCAGGTTGGCCGGGTGGGCTTGGTGGTCCAGTGGGCTGTGAAGTTGAGGTCGGGTTGGCCGTCTTGGTGGATCGATATCGGCAGCGGGAGACTGGCGGCCGATCCGAAAAAGACCTGGACTTCGACTTGAGCGGACGCCGAGCGAGGGGCCAGTGCCAGCGCGCTGATTGCCAAACCGAGAGCGAGGAGTGCGCGTCGCATATCGATCAACATAATCGTTGCGCTGGGGCGGGGTGAACCCTAGGTTGATCCGATGCGATGGATTCTGCTTGGACTGCTGGCGGCCGGGTGCGAGATCCGCCGGGCCGAACCGGCCCGGCCTCCGGTTCCGCCTCCACTCTCCGGGTTTCGAGTGCCCCCCGACAGCGAGATACCCTCCGACCAAGTCGGGTCGGCCATCCGCCGGGGCCGGGCCCTCTTGGCGAACACCCGGGATAGCCTGCCCGGTCACGTAGGTAATCGGTTGCGCTGTACCAGTTGTCACCTCGATCTGGGGACCCGGCCGGACGCAGCCCCGTGGGTCGGGGTTTACAGCCGGTTCCCGCAATACCGGTCCCGCAATGCCCGGATCAACGTGATCCAGGATCGGATCAACGACTGTTTCCAGCGGAGCCTGAACGGCCAACCGTTGCCGTTAGGCGGCAAGGATATGGCCGACATCATCTCCTATATGGCGTTCCTGTCGCGCGGGGTTGCCCCCCCGGGCGAGGTGCCGGGCCAGGGCTTCGCGAAAATCGATCTCGTTGCGGCCGATCCGGCTGCGGGGCGATTGGTGTACGCCGCCCAATGCGCCCGGTGTCACGGTGGCCGGGGTGAGGGCCTGCCGAACCCCGATCCTCGGGGTCAGCCGAGGTACTATCCGCCGGTGTTTGGCCCCGAGTCGTATACAATCGGCGCCGGCATGGGCCGGCTCCGGACGGCGGCGTCGTTCGTCCGGCACAACATGCCTTTCGACCAACCGGGTACGCTCACGGACCAAGAGGCGTTTGACGTGGCCGCGTACATCAACGCGCAGAGCCGCCCTGACTTCGCCGCCAAAGCGAATGACTGGCCCAAGGGTGATCCGCCGCCCGACGTCGCCTATCCCACCAAGGCTGCCGCGGCGAAAGCCCGGCCGTAACCTGACGAAACCAGAATGGATTGCGAACCGAATCGGCGTGATGAAACGCCCTTCAGGCTTTGCCTTTCCATTTGTCGATTTCGCGCCGTTGCTTCTTGGTGGGCCGCCCAGCTCCCTCGAAGAAGATCGGTGCTTGGAGTTTGAGTTTTTCCGAGAGTGCCTGCCGGGCCGCCAAGCTGGCAGGGTCTTCTTGGTAGAGGGTGGCCGCGACGGAGGCGGGTCCCCGCCGATCCGCGAGACCGGTGACGTGCACGCGGTAGTGGAAAGGTCCCTGCCGGAGCGAGATCTCGTCACCCACCTTCACGGACCGGCTTCGTTTGGGCCGGTCGCCGTTCAGATCCACCTTCCCGCCGTCCACGGCCTCCGCCGCCAGGGTTCTGGTCTTGTAGAACCGGGCGGCCCAGAGCCAGCTATCGAGCCGGACCGAGGTTTGGTTTTCTGGCATTCTATTAAGCATAACTCTGATATTAACTTAGGTGGCCATTCGTCATCTAGAATCTGAGCCAATCCATGGGGCAGGGCCAAGTGCCGGACGCGGAGTCGAAACTCGTTCCAGCCCGGGGCGGGGCGCATCTGGACGTCAAACTTGGCCTCCCGAGCTTCCCGGTTCTGATGCGGGCGCTGTTCCTTGGCCGCACCGTGCTGGCGGTCACGACTCTAATCCAAGCGGCGCTGGCATTCAACGAACCGCCGGACGAGGGGGCGGATTTCGCTCGGTACGTGGCGTTCATCGCCGTTATCACGGTGGTCTTCGTCTTGGCGGTGACGGCCTACGGCGCTTTCGTCGTCTTTGTTCGACGGAGCCGCCCAAGCCTCGGCTTTCTCCAAAGCCAAGCGGCGATGGACATGCTGCTGGTGACGGCGCTGGTGCACTTTGCCGGGGCCGAACAAAGCGGCTGGGCGGCGCTCTACGTGCTGGTGATGGCGATGTACGGTCTCCTGATGCCGTTTCGGTCGGGGATCGTGATGTCGCTGTTTGGGTCGGTCCTGTTTCTTGCCAATGCCAGCTTTGCGCAGCCGGAGCGAACCCTGGGCCTCGGATTGTGGGGCCAAGTGGCGGTGTTTACCGTGGTCTTCATCTTCGTCGCATTCTCGGGGCATCGGCTGCGGGCGGCCGCGTTGGACCAGACCCAACTCGAAACTGAGCTCGAGCATGTCCGGTTCGAGGCCGATGAGATTCTCCGGAACATTCGGTCCGGAGTGTTGACCGTCAACAGTCAGGGCGAATTGGCGTTCATTAATCCGACCGCCGAGACGGTGCTTGGAATTGTGGCGGAGGATTGGTACAGGCGCCGGATCATGCCGGAGCTCGCCGAGCGGGCGCCGGAGCTCCATGCCGCGATCCAATCGGGCCTCGGCGGCGGCCAACGGGTGGCCCGGGCAGAGGGGTCGGTACACCGGCCCGACGGGCGGTCGTTTCCGATTGGGCTCTCGACCACGACGATTCAGCGGGAAACCGAGCAGTTGCCGTCGGTGACGGCAATCTTCAGTGATATTTCCGATGCCCAGTACTTGCAGGAGCTTCATCTGCGGGCGGAGCGGCTGGAGGCGGTGGCGGCGTTGTCTGCCTCCCTGGCCCACGAGATCCGGAATCCCTTGGCGTCGATTCGCAGTGCCGTGGAGCAATTGGCCCAATCGCACCGGGACGATCCGGACGAACGGTTGCTGGGCGATCTGGTGCTGCGTGAGAGTGACAGGTTGAGCCGGTTACTCGGAGAATTCCTCGATTTTTCGCGGGTGCGGGCCAGTCATTTCCGGGCGGTGAACCTGTTGACGGTGTCGAATGACGTGGCGCGGATGGTTCGGGAGCATCCGGATTGTGCCCCGACGATCGACCTCTCGGTGTCGGGTCCGGCCACGCTGGTGCAAGCCGATGAGGATCTGATTCACCGGATCGTGTGGAACTTGATGCTCAATGCGGTGCAGGCCGTGAAGGGTCCTGGCCGGGTGACCGTGACGATTGACATCCCGGACGCGGCCGAGTTGCCCCGCGGGTCGGGCCTCGACCAGGCGGTCCGCCTGCGGGTGGCCGATGACGGACCCGGCATCGATCCCGAGGTGCGGGACCGGCTGTTCCAGCCCTTCGTTTCGGGACGAACCGGCGGGAGCGGGCTGGGCCTGGCGATCGTGCAACGAGCGGTCGAGGCGCATCGCGGCTTGGTGTTGGTCGAGTCGCTGCCGGGTGAAGGGACTACATTTACCATTCTGCTACACGCGAAGATGACGATGGAGGAGGCGGTATGAGTCAACAACCCTCGATCCTGATCGTGGACGATGAGTCCGGGATCTTGGATACCCTGCGCATTCTGCTCAGGAAGGAGGGATTCGAGGTCACCACGGCCCAAGGCGGCAAGGCGGGACTCGAACAAATCCGGAGCGGCAATCACGACATCGTGCTGACTGATGTGCGGATGCCCCAAGTGAGCGGCCTCGATATCCTGCAGGCGGCCAAGGAGCAGGACATCATGACGCCGGTGCTGTTGATGACGGCGCAGGCCTCGCTCCAGACGGCGGTCGCGGCGGTCAACGCCGGCGCCTTTTACTACATCCAGAAGCCGTTTTCAAACGACGAACTCCTGGCCATTCTCAGGCGGGCCTGCGAATTCCGCCAGATCCGGGTCGAGAACCGGCTGCTGAAGCAGGACATCCGGCGGCGGGGCGACCGGCCCACGGTGTCCCGCCCGATCGGCAAGTCCCGGCGGTTCCTCGATTCGCTGCGGCTCGCCGAGGTCGTGGCCCCGACTGATTCGACGGTACTGATCCAGGGTGAGAGCGGAACCGGCAAGGAAGTCATCGCACGCTACCTCCATAACTTGTCGACCCGCGCCGACGGGCCGTTCATGTCGATCAACTGTGGGGCCTTGCCGGAGAACCTTCTCGAGAGCGAGTTGTTCGGGCACGTGAAGGGATCGTTTACCGGGGCGGTTCGGGACAAGCAGGGACTGTTTGCCGCGGCCCGGGGCGGGACGTTCTTCATGGATGAGGTCGGCGAGATGCCGCCGTCGTTGCAGGTCAAGCTGCTGCGGGTGCTCCAAGAGCGCGAAGTGATTCCAGTCGGCGCGACGGAGTCGATTCCTGTCGATGTCCGGATCATCGCCGCCACGAACCGGGATCTCGAGGAGGAGGTCCGGCGGGGTCACTTTCGTTCGGATCTCTTTTATCGGCTGAACGTCATTGCGCTCGAATTACCGCCGCTTCGAGACCGGCGGGACGACTTGGTCCTCTTGATCGACAACTTTCTCCAGGAGCTTTCCTCGGAGCGGTCCGATGCGCCGAAGGCCCTGTCGTCCGAGGCGCTCGATGCGGTCATGGTCTACGACTGGCCCGGAAACGTCCGCGAGTTGCAAAACGCCCTCGAACATGCGGTGGTCTTGAGCCGGGGCGATGTCATCGATCCGATGAGTCTTCCCGAGCGGATTACCCGGCGCCGCAAGGAGCCGTTGGTGGCGGAGCGTTCGTCGCCGAATCCGTCGCTCGACATCGTGGAGCGGGCCTACATCATGTGGGTGCTGCAGTCGGAGGGCGGCAACAAGACCCGCGCCGCCGAGGTGCTGGGCATCGATCCGTCGACGCTGTACCGCAAGTTGTCGAGGTACGAGGAGCAGACCACCGGTGTCTGAGAGCCTCGCACCTGGCGATGCGGTGGGGGCCGAGACCCTCGCGATCATGGCGGCCGCGCCGAACTACAACACGTGGATGTATCAGGTGATCGCGCCGTACGTTGGCCGCCGGGTGCTCGAAGTTGGCTCCGGCATCGGGAACATGTCGGCCCAAATGGTCGAGGCCGGGGCCGAACATCTCGTGCTTACGGACATGGAAGCATGGTACCGAACCCGGCTCCGCGAACGGTTTGGAGAGAACCCATCGGTCCGCGTCGAATCCTTGATGCTTCCTGACTCGGAGGCCGGTGAGCGCTTCCGGGCTGACCGGCTCGATACGATCGTGGCGTTGAATGTGGTCGAGCATATCGAAGACCATGTCGGGGCGTTGGCCACGATGCGCCAGATGCTGGCGCCGGGGGGACGGGTCGTGATTCTCGTACCGGCCATGCCGTCGATCTACGGCGAAATGGACCGCGAACTCGGTCATTTCCGCCGGTATGGGAAGGAGTCGCTTGGCGCGGTGTTCCAAGCCGCCGGTTTTCGCGCGGACCGGATGTTTTGGTGGAACCGGGTTGGCGTGGCCGGGTGGTGGTTCAACGGCCGGGTTCGAAAAGTCAGCCGAATTCCGATCGATCAGCTGAAACGTTTCGATGGGTTGGTGCCGGTGCTCAAACTCGAACGATGGTTTCCCTTGCCGTTTGGTCAGTCCCTTGTTGCCGTGGGGTCGCCCCGATGACTGCCTTGCCAAAACTTTCCGTGCTGATGCCGGTCTACAACGAAAAGAACACTCTTCGAACCATCATCGACCGGCTTCACCAAGTACCGCTACCAATGGAAATCGTGGCGGTGAACGACCGCTCCACGGACGGGAGTGGGTTGATCCTCGATGAAATGTTGAAAGAGAAGCTGATCGACGTGGTCATTCACCAGCCGGTCAACCGAGGCAAGGGCTTCGCGATCCGGACGGGGATCAAGCATGCCAGCGGGGATGTGATCATCATTCAGGATGCAGATCTCGAATACGACCCGATGGAATTCGGTACCCTGCTCGCTCCAATTCTCGTGGGCAAAGCCGATGCGGTCTTCGGATCGCGCTTTCTTGGCGGGCCTCACCGCGTGCTGTATTTCTGGCACTGCCAGGGCAATCGGCTGCTGACCCTGGTGTCCAACATCTTCACCAACTTGAACCTCACCGACATGGAGACCTGCTACAAGATGGTCCGGGCTCCATTGATGAAGTCGCTGATCCTGACGACCGACCGGTTTGGCTTCGAACCGGAGTTGACCGCTCGCCTGGCGCAGGCCAAGGCGAAAATCTGGGAAGTGCAGATCTCCTACTCCGGCCGGACCTACGAAGAAGGCAAGAAGATCGGCTGGAAGGACGGGGTGGCGGCGTTGGTCCATATCCTGCGGTTCAATCTCTTTCCTCCCAAGAAGCGCCCGGTCGAATGAGTGTCGGGCGGCATGGGGTAGGTCGGTGGACAGCGCGGCTCGGGGTAGCCGCGCTGCTCGTTTCGAGCCTGCTCCCGATTCCCAATTGGTATCCTTCGGAGCGCTCGGCGCCCTGGTTTGGGCCGGTGGTGTCCCATTGGCTGGTTGGCGCGGTCCCGGAGATAGGCCTCGGCGGTGTCGGTATTCCGGGTCTTCCAGACGCCATAGACGACGATGAAGCCGAGGCCGCCGAGAAGGACCAGCCAATCGAGCCAATGCATGGGAGCCAACGATAGCGACATCGGAGTCGATTCGGCGGGGTCGACAGCGGCGGGCCGGGCGAGTAACCTGCAGGATGATCGTGCGCTCTATTTCGTGGTCCCAGTGGGTGGTGGTGGTATTTGCCCTGGGTGGTCCGGGGTCAGCGGCCGTGGCCCAAACCGGCCGGATTGCCGGAACGGTGACCGATACCCTCAACCGCCGCCGGTTGGCCGGTGCGACCGTCCTGATCGAGGGGCTGAAACGGGTGATTCAGACCGATTCTGCAGGGCGGTTCGAAGCCGACAGTATTCCAGCGGGCACCTACCAAGTCACCTTTCGCCATCCGATGCTCGATACCCTGGCCATCCGGGCTACGCCGGTGTCGGTGGTGGTCCCGGCAGGCGGCTTGGGGCGGGCCAGCCTCGGGGTGCCGTCGGGCCGGACCTTCCTACGCCTCTGCGCGGCGGTACCGGGCGCGTTGAGTCAGTCGGCGGTGTTCGGCCTGGTTCGGGACGTGGTCACCAACGACCCGGTAGTCGGGGCCGCGATTCGGATCAGCTGGGTTGGGATGGTGGTCGATCAGCGGCTCGGGGTCCGGCGGGTGGTTGACGCCCGGGCCGACACGACCGATAAGGAAGGGCGCTACGTCGGGTGTGGGTTACCGACGGATTCCCCGGTGACGGTGACCGCGACGGCGCCGGGGCTGACCGGCCTGAGTGCCGAGGTGACGCTCCGGCCCGAAGAAGCGGTCCCGTTTCACGTCAGCTTGGCGCCGACCGGGGCTACGGCCGATGCGTCGCTGAGCGGCCGGGTCATCGATGGTGCTCGGCGGCCGCTGGCGGGGGCCGATGTCTGGGTGGTGAGCGGGAGCGCGGAGAGTGCGGTGGCCAAGACCGACTCCTCCGGGCGATTCTCCCTGAGCGGCTTGATGCCAGGCACGGGAACGGTGGCCGCCCGACGGATCGGTTCGGCTCCCGCCAGCCGGGCGGTAACCTTGGCCTCCGGGGGCTCCACCGTGGTCCAACTCACCTTGGTTCAGCAGGCCGTAGTCCTTCAGGAGCTGACGGTTGAGGCCAAACCGGTTTCCCGGGCCGCCCGCTCGGGGTTCACTGAACGGCAACAACGGGGCTTTGGGAAGTTTCTCGATGCCGATGCCTTGAGCCGTCTCGCAGCGGGCGACGCCGGAGGCGTCTTCCGTCAGTTGCCGTTCATTCGGGTCACCGAGCGGTCGGGCGGCTCGGCCCTGATGAATCAAGCCTCGCGCGGTTTTGGCGGGGGTGGACCGTGCCCCATGGTGCTGTTGGTTGACGGGATGGTCACGCCCCCGGACGCGCTTCGCGGCACGCCAAAGGAATACCTCGACGCCGTCGAGGTCTATAACAATGGGTCCGATGTTCCCATGGAGTACGCCAGCCCGGCGACCGCCTGCGGCGCGGTATTGGTTTGGACCAAACGTTAGGTGGCGCCGCCTGACCGGCCAGCGGCACCGCCGCAGCGAGCGATGCCAGGACGACGAGAATCTTCATGGATTCGCCATGTTGGGGCCCTCAGGGGGATGGGGACGGGAGCAGGGAATCGAGGGCCAGGGTCAGCCGTTCGAGCGCCCGCCGAATTCGACCCGCCTCGTGCTCGGCCCGGGCTGGGTCCTGGGTTCGAAAGGCTTCTGCCAGCCCGGGGAACGGCTGGCCGTCGTAGAGCGAGTAGATGTTCCACCCATAGACGACATGGCGGTACCATCGGGTGGCCGGGTCGCCCTCGTCGTCGGTGAGTTGTTGCTCCAGCCGGGCCAAGCCATCGTTGAGCCGTTGCTTTGCCCCAGGGGCTAGCGCTCCCGCCTTCCGCGCGGCATCGATCCGGGCCTCAAGCCGGGCGGCCGCCTGGCCCACGCGAACCGATTGGGTGGCGAGCGGTCCGAAGTCGACGGCCATGGCACCGGCCCAGGCGCGGGCTGCCGCCACGGCGTGGTCGAGAGTACTGGCTGAGTGGGAAAACCGGAACGGGAGGACTTCGGCGTCGGCCAACCGGATGGCGGCGGTGCCGAGCACTTGGCTCAGGACGGCGCCCTGCCGGAACCCCGGGTCGGCCATTCGTTCGACATAGGTCCGGGAATCGGAGTTCGAATGATAGGTTCCGAACCCGTAGCCGTTTTCTCCGATGAACTCGAGCGAGAGCGTCGGAACGCCGAGGTGGTCCTGGAACGGCACGAAATCGGCCCCGCTTCCTAACGCCTTGAGCTCCGGAACCAACTCGGATTCGGAATCGGGCCGCTGACCGGCGGGGAGCCGTCGCCACGCGGCGCTCCGCCAGCGATCGAACACCGAGGTGCCGCCCTCATCGACCGCCCGGGCCACGTCGGCCACGAAGTCACGGAGCGACGGCACGCCGCCCGGATCGAACCGGCCCACGGTGGACATGTCGGTGTTGATGTAGGCGACGAGTTCCCGCTGGAGGCGGGTCCGGAGCTCCTCGGCATATTCCGTCGAGCCGATCAACCCGAACTCCTCGGCATCCCAGAAGGCAAAAGCAATACTCCGCCGGGGGCGCCAACCGGTCCGGGTGAGTTGGCCGAGGGCCCGGGCGGTCTCGAGGAGAACAGCCACCCCGGTCCCCGGATCCACGGCGCCGAAGGTCCAGGCGTCGTGGTGGGTGCCGAGCAGTACGGTCCGATCGGGCTCCTCGCTTCCGCGGATCGTGGCGATCACGTTTCGAATCGGCTTCAACCCGTTGGCCATCGACACCGACACACGCGCCACGGCCGGTCCCGGGCCGACCCGATAGGGAAACGGCAACCCGCCTTGAAATCCGGCCGGTCCGTCCGGTCCGCCTAACGTCCTGAGGAAGGGTTCCGCCTCCGCGGCACTCAGTACCACGACTGGGATGGTGGGCAGGGTCGGCGCGGTGGCCGGGTCGAGGCGGGCTGCACCGGCCACCGCGGCCACCCCGGGGGTCAGCGGATCGCCGTGCCAGAACCAACTCAGTTTGGCGTTGCCCCGCTGGATCAGATGGCTGCCTCGCCAGGGGCCGGCCGGCCAGGGCAACCCTCTCGTAAATCCATCGTCCGCCGGGTCGCTGTAGAGGATCAAGGCTGCGGCGCCGGCCGCTTCGGCGGTGTGAACCTTCACCGCGCGATGGCTCTGTCCGTAGCGGGCCAAGACAATCCGGCCCCGCACCGCCACGCCGAGGCTCGCCAAGCGGGCGTAGTCGGCGGGGAGCCCGTAGTTGACATAGACCACCGGCGCTTCGGCCGTACCGGAGCCTGAATAGGCAATGAAGCCGGGTCCGAGTTCGGCATGGGCGCTGGTCGGATCGCCCGGTACCGGCGGTTCCCGGAGGGAAAACCGGTGGCGGGTTGGGGCCTTCATCTCGACGGCAATGCGTTTGGGGTGGGAGAGCCACGGCTGATACGCTCTCACTTCAACCGCCAGCCCGAACCGTCGGAGGGTCCGTTCGAGATGCCGGGCCATGGCCAGCGAAGCGGGAGTGCCTGCGATGTGGGGCCGACGGGTCAGCGGGGCGTGCAGCGCTGAGATCGAGTCAGCCGAGACGAAGGCCCGAAACCGCCCTTCGGGTTGGGCCGCCGCCGCCGAAGCGAGGGCCGTCACCATCAGGAGGGCCGGGCCACAGGTCATCCGGCGCCTTTGGCTTTTTCCTTTTCCCACGAGTCGCGGAGGGTGACGGTGCGGTTGAACACCAACGCGCCCGGCGCTGAATCGACGACGTCGGAGATGAAATATCCGGTCCGCTCGAACTGATAGCGGGCGCCGATCGGGTCGGCCGCCACCGAGGGTTCGATCTTGGCGCCCTTGACGATCATCAAGGAGGCGGGGTTGAGCGCCGAGATGAAATCCTGCCCTTCCGGCACGGCCTCGGGATCGGCGAGGGTGAAGAGCCGGTCGTAGAGACGGAGTTCGCAATCCACCGCGTGGGCTGCCGACACCCAGTGGATCGTGCCCTGGACCTTCCGGCCATCCGGGGCGTTGCCCCCGCGAGTGGCGGGGTCGTAGGTGCACCGGAGTTCGATGACGCGACCCGAGTCATCCTTGACCACTTCCTGGCAGGTGATGAAGTAGCCGTACCGCAACCGGACTTCGCGCCCGGGGCCCAACCGGAAGAACTTCTTGGGCGGATCCTCCATGAAATCGTCGCGCTCGATGTACAACTCGCGCGAGAATGGAACCGTCCGGGATCCGGTCAAGGGTACGTCGTGCGGATAGTACGACGCCTCCAGTGCATCGACCTGCCCCTTGGGGTAATTGGTGACAACGACTTTGAGGGGATTGACCACGCAGAGGACCCGGGGCACCCGGGTATTGAGATCGTTTCGCACCGCGTGCTCGTAGGCGGCGAGCTCGGTGTGGGCGTCTTTCCTGGCTACGCCGACCATGTCACAGAAATTTCGGATCGCCTCCGGCGTCACCCCCCGGCGCCGGATGCCCGAGAGGGTGTGCATCCGCGGGTCGTCCCACCCCGTCACGTGGCCTTCGGTGACCAGCCGCAACAACTTCCGCTTGCTGACCACCGTGTAATCGAGCACCAGCCGCGCGAACTCAGTCTGTTCCGGAGGCCGTTCAAAGCCGACCTGGCGAATCAGCCAGTCATAGATATCGCGGTTGTCTTTGAACTCGAGGGTGCAGAGCGAGTGGGTGATGCCCTCGATCGCATCCGACAGGCCGTGGGCAAAATCGTACAGCGGGTAGATGCACCAATCGTCGCCGTGCCGGTAGTGGTGGGCGTGCCGGATCCTGATCAAGAGCGGGTCGCGCATGATCATGTTGGGGTGGGCCAGATCGATCTTGGCCCGGACGACGTGCGCCCCATCCGGAAACTCGCCGGCCTTCATCCGGGCCAGGAGATCGAGATTTTCCGCCACGGTGCGGTCTCGGCACCGGCTCGGGGTCCCGGGGACGGTCACAGTCCCGCGGTGGAGGCGAATCTCGTCCTCGGTTTCGCTATCGACGTAGGCCAAGCCCTTGGTGATCAGCCCGATCGCGAACTCATAGAGTTTCCCGAAATAGTCGCTGGCGTAGCACTCGTTGTCCCACTGGAACCCCAGCCACTGAATGTCGCGCTTGATGGCTTCGACGTACTTGAGGTCTTCGGTCGAAGGGTTGGTGTCGTCGAACCGGAGATTGACCGTGCCGCCGAACTCTCGGGCAATGCCGAAGTTGAGACAAATCGACTTGGCGTGCCCGATATGAGGAAATCCGTTCGGCTCCGGCGGGAACCGGGTGCAGACCGGACGGCCAAACCGTCCACTGGCCACATCGTCGGTGACGGCGTCGCGAATGAAATCGCGCTTACCTGGTTCCTGGCTCAAAAGAGAGGGTCCGTTCGAATCGGGTTCGGTGCCGATGGATTCTGCTCCAAAATACACCGGGGCAGGCCAAGTCCGAGCCGGGCCGGCTCAGGGCACGTCGGCCGCCGATCGGCCGGTTGAAACATGACGAGGCCGAGCAGCAGGAACAGAGCGCCGCGGCGGCCCTTCACGGCATCGAATCCTGCGGTGTCAGGGAAATCCGGACCGTCCCGGGGGCGGCGCCGACCGCGGCGGCGCTATCTGAGACCCGGAGCAAGGTTTGGAACACCCGGGCCCGGGCGGGCCGGCTGGCGTAGGCCACTCCCTCCCGCGCCTCGGACCGGGCTTCCCCATACTTCCCCATAGAGAAGAGACAGGCAATCAGACTGGTGCGGGCGGCCTCCTGCTCCGGTTCGATCAACAGGGTTTGGCGATAGTACCGGGCCGCCTGCTCGCACATCCCGTTCAGGCGGAGTTTGTTGGCGAGGTCGAAGGAGGCCCGCCACTGTTTCGGGTAGAGGGCAATCGCGGCCTTGTACTCCCGTTCGGCCCAACTTCGCGATCCGACCTGGAACAGCAACTGCGCCAAGGCATGGTGGGCCCGGTATGAGAGTGGGGCGTCAATGCTGGTCTGGTACCAGAAGGTGAACTGGTCCTTCCAGACCCGTTGCCGGCTGGCGCTTCGGGTAGCGCCCATGATCAGGATAGCCCCGACCACGATCCCGGCCGCGATTTGAGGCCCCCGGGGCCTCAAACGGTCGAGCAACGGGGCGGCCAGCCCCCCGACGACCAGCATCATTCCGATACTGGGCAAGAACAGCGTCCGTTCCGCCAGGGCAATGCCGGTCGGCACCAGAATGTTGCTGACCGGGAAGATCCCGATGGCCACCCAGAGGAGACCGAGCGTCACGACTGGAAGCCGCCGCCAGCAGGCAAGGGCCACGATGACCGCGAGCCCGACCAAGAGCAGGCCCTGGGTCTGTCCGAGGCCCCAGGTCGTGGCGGCCTCGATCTCGCGGGGGGCATAGTCGCCCTGGAGGTGGGCCGGCCAGAGCAGGAGCCGATACCAATGCGGCACCACCGCCAGCATCGTGAGCGTCCGTCCGCCGATCGAGAGGCCATCCAGCGCCTCGGCGGTGAAGGTTCCGACCGGGTCGCCGCCGAGTGCAAAGGTGCGAATGGCAAAAAAGGTGGCCGCCCCAAGCAGCATGATCAGCAGCATGGGACGGATTTCCGCAATCCGTTCCCGAATTGGCCGGGCATCCTTCACCACGGTCAGTTCGGCGGCCACGATCAGGCCGATCACCATCAAACCGGTCTCCTTGAACAAGGTCGCGGTCAGATAGAGACCAAAGAGGGCCGCCGCGTGCCGGGGTTGGAAATCGTGGGTTCGGCGGATGCTGAGGTAGAGGGCTACGGTGACCACGCTGAGGAGACCCACCATGACCTCAGATTGGTTGACCGCCACCGCCACCGCCTCGACGTGGACCGGGTGCACCATGAAGAAGGCCGCCACCAACCAAGCCGCCACCGGTGACAGCAGCAAACCGGCGAGGTGAAACAGCGCCAACCCAGCGGCCGCATACATCCCGATGCTAACCGCCCGAAATACCCAGGGCTTGCCTCCCCCGAGGGTCCACTGGGTGGCGAACCCGGTGGTGGCGAGCGGGCGATAGAGGGCCGGGGGGAACGGTTTGGGCCAATACGACTGGGTGAAGAACGACCAGGGCTCGGCCAAGCTATGGACCAGAGGGTTCTTCTCGATGACCGGCATGTCGTCTTGGGAGAACCCGTTCCCGAGGTTCGTCACCGTCGAGCCAAGGCAGAGCCCCACCAGGCTGATTTTGAGCAGCGTCGTGCGGGTCATTAGTTTCACGGTGTTAAAGACTTCGCAAAACCCCGGTCGTCGCCGCGGTCTTGGCGCAGCGGCCGCTCGGCAGATCTTGGGTAAGGTATGACTGGCAAACAACTTAACCAAAGCCCTGGCGTTTGGCTCAAAGGGTGCCATTGAAACACCCACGACACTGGAAGTCACCCGAAGCAGGAACCCTATTGTGGAGGCAGGACATGCTTAATCGTAAGGGCTTTACTCTGATCGAGTTGTTGATCGTCGTCGTCATCATCGGCATTTTGGCGGCCATCGCGATCCCGAAGTTCGCGGCCACCAAGGACAAGGCCAAACTGGCCTCGGTCAAGACCGACATCCGGAACCTGATGACCGC